>DASRWK010000032.1:0-5677 GCA_035776715.1 Microvirga sp. | reverse complement strand
CCTCGGCGGAGGTCTTCGGGTTCAGCTTCGGCCCGCACTCGCCCTGCACATTGGCGCGCTCGAGGCGGCCGAGCACCTCGTCCTGCGCGGCGGCAAGCGAGTTCATCGCCTCCTGCGGGGTCTTGGCCCCGGAAGCCGCATCGCCGATGTTCTGCCACCAGAGCTGCGCGAGCTTCGGATAATCCGGCACGTTGTTGCCGGTGGGCGTCCACTGCACGCGGGCGGGCGAGCGATAGAACTCGATGAGGCCGCCGAGCTTCGGCGCGCGCTCGGTGAAGCTCTCGTCCCAGATGTCGCTTTCGCGGATGAAGGTGAGCCCCACGTGGCTCTTCTTCAGCGAAACCGTCTTCGACGTGACGAACTGCGCATAGAGCCAGGCCGCCTTGCGCCGCTCGACGGGCGTGGATTTCAGAAGCGTCCAGGAGCCCGCGTCCTGGTAGCCGAGCTTCATCCCCTCCTTCCAGTAGGAGCCGTGCGGCGAGGGAGCCATTCGCCACTTGGGTGTGCCGTCCTCGTTCATCACGGGCAGACCGGGCTTCACCATGTCGGCCGTGAAGGCGGTGTACCAGAAGATCTGCTGCGCGATGTTGCCCTGAGCCGGGACCGGCCCGGATTCGGAGAAGTTCATGCCGCTCGCCTGAGGCGGCGCATATTTCTTCAGCCAGTCGATATACTTGGTGATGGAATAGACGGCCGCCGGGCCATTGGTGTCGCCGCCGCGCTCGACCGAGGAGCCGACCGGCCGGCAGCCTTCCATGCGGATGCCCCACTCGTCCACCGGCAGCCCGTTCGGAATGCCCTTGTCGCCGTTGCCGGCCATGGAGAGCCACGCATCGGTGAAGCGCCAGCCGAGCGATGGATCCTTCTTGCCGTAATCCATGTGGCCATAGACCTTGACGCCGTCGATCTCCTTCACGTCGTTGGTGAAGAACTCGGCGATGTCCTCGTAGGCCGACCAGTTCACCGGCACGCCGAGATCGTAGCCGTACTTGGCTTTGAACCTCTCCTTCAGGTCCGGGCGCTGGAACCAGTCGTAGCGGAACCAGTACACGTTCGCGAATTGCTGATCCGGCAGCTGGTACATCTTGCCGTCGGGCGCCGTGGTGAAGGACTTGCCGATAAAGTCGTCGACGTCGAGGGTCGGCGAGGTCACATCCTTGCCTTCGCCCGCCATCCAGTCGTCGAGAGCGACCGCCTGCTTGTAGCGGAAATGCGTTCCGATGAGGTCCGAGTCGTTGACCCAGGCATCGTAGATGTTACGTCCGGACTGCATCTGCGTCTGGATCTTCTCCACCACGTCGCCCTCCTGGATGAGGTCGTGGGTGAGCTTGATGCCGGTGATCTCCGAGAAGGCCTTGGCGAGAACCTTCGACTCGTATTCGTGGGTCGTGATCGTTTCGGAGACCACGTTGATCTCCATGCCGACGAAGGGCTTCGCCGCGTTCACGAACCATTCCATCTCCTTCAGCTGCTCGTCCTGGGACAGCGTCGAGGGCTGGAATTCCGTTTCGATCCAGCGGCGAGCCTCCTCCATGCCCGCGAAGGCGGCGCTCGAGCCGAGCGCCATGGCGATGGCGCTCGTCGAGACGAAGAGCCTCAGGCGCCGGTGAGATTGGGTTCGGTTCATTTGTTCCTCCCGAATGGTGCCCTAACCGGCCTTTTGCCGTTTTCTCCTTCGGCCCGGGCGACCCGAAGGATTTATTGGGACCCGTCTCCCCTCATACCGTGCGGAACACCAGCGCGGCATAAAGGAGCGACAGGCCCGAAGCCCACCACAGATCGGGCCCGACAAGTCCAAGCCACGCGAGGTGGATGAAGGCGGAGCCCAGGAGAGAAATGAAAAGGCGGTCGCCGCGCGTGGTCGGGATCCCCAAGATCCCGACCCGCTCGGTCTCGGGACGGTAGATCGCCAGCAGGGTCATGACGGCGAGCAGGCCCGCAATGCCCGCGAAGAACAGACCCGTCTGCCAGGTCCACGCCATCCAGCTGAGATCGGGCATGCGCGCCTCCTTAAACCCGCCCCAGGGCGAAGCCCTTGGCGATGTAGTTGCGGACGAACCAGATCACGAGCGCGCCGGGAATGATGGTGAGGACGCCCGCCGCCGCGAGCAGTCCCCAATCCATGCCGGAGGCCGACACCGTGCGCGTCATCGTGGCCGCGATGGGTTTGGCGTTGACCGTGGTCAATGTGCGGGCCAGCAGCAACTCGACCCAGGAGAACATGAAGCAGAAGAACGCCGCGACGCCGACGCCCGACGCGATGAGCGGCATGAAGATCTTCACGAAGAAGCGCGGGAAGGAATAACCGTCGATGGCCGCCGTCTCGTCGATCTCGCGCGGCACGCCCGACATGAATCCTTCGAGGATCCAGACCGCGAGGGGTACGTTGAAGAGGCAATGCGCCAGCGCCACGGCCCAGGGTGTGTCGAAGAGGCCGATGGCCGAGTAGAGATTGAAGAACGGCAGGGCGAAGACCGCCGGGGGCGCCATGCGATTGGTGAGAAGCCAGAAGAACAGGTGCTTGTCGCCCAGGAACCGGTAGCGGGAGAACGCATAGGCGGCGGGCAGCGCGAAGGCGATCGACAGCACCGTGTTGATCAGCACGTAGGTGAGCGAGTTGATATAGCCCGAATACCAGCTCCGGTCCGTGAAGATCGTGACGTAATTGTCGAAGGTGAGGTTCTGCGGCCAGAGGGTGAGGCCCGAGGTGATCTCCGTGTTCGTCTTCAGGCTCATGATCACGAGCCAGTAGATCGGCAGCATCAGGAACAGGAGATAGAGCGTCATCACCGCCGCGCGCCCGTTCACGCGCGGGCCCGCGAGAGCCTTGTTCGCAGCACGCGGCGCTGCATTCGTTTTGATGTCGGACGACCTGATGGCGACGGAATCTGTCATGCCTCGACTCTTTCCTTCTTCGCATCCACGCTGGTCATGATGGTGTAGAAGACCCAGCAGATGGCGAGGATGATCAGGTTGTAGACGAGCGACATGGCGGCCGCCTTGCCGAGATCGAACTGCCCGAGGGCGAGCTTCACCAGATCGATGGACAGGAAGGTCGTGGCGTTGCCGGGGCCGCCGCCGGTGAGCACGAAGGGCTCCGTGTAGATCATGAACGAATCCATGAAACGCAGGAGAACCGCGATCAGAAGCACCCGGCGCATCTTCGGCAGCTGGATGGTGCGGAACACGGCCCAGCGCGAGGCGCCGTCGATGCGCGCGGCCTGATAATAGGCGTCGGGAATGGATTTCAGGCCCGCATAGCACAGGAGCGCGACCAGGCTCGTCCAGTGCCACACGTCCATGATCACGATCGTGATCCATGCATCGAGCGGATCGCCCGTATAGTTGTATTCGATCCCGAGATGGTTCACGAGCCAGCCGAGCAGACCGATGTCGCCACGGGCGAAAACCTGCCAGATCGTGCCGACCACGTTCCACGGGATCAGAAGCGGCAGGGCCATCAGAACGAGGCTGAGCGCCACGGTCCAGCCCTCGCGGGGCATGGAGAGGGCCACCAGGATTCCGAGCGGCACTTCGATCATAAGGATGATCGCGGAAAACAGCAGCGTGCGCCAGAGCGCGTCGAAGAAGCGCCCGCCCAGATCCGTCGCAGGGTCGAGCAGCTCCTGGAACCAGCCCACGCCGTTCCAGAAGAACTGGTTGTTTCCGAAGGTGTCCTGGACGGAATAGTTCACCACCGTCATCAGCGGCAGAACCGCCGAGAAGGCGACGATGAGAAAGACGGGCAGGACCAGGAGCCAGGCCTTGTTGTTGGCGGTCTTCGTCATGCGGCCTGCCCTCCCAGCGGCTCGCCGGCGACAAGGCGCCCATCGGCGTAGATGTGGATGTGGTGCGGATCGAGATGGAGCGAAGCCTCCTCCCCGCCGACGGAGAGGCTCTCCGGCACGCTTGCGGCGAGCACCTGCCCGTTCATCTCCACCCGCGCGATGCGCGCGCGACCGATATCGTCGATCCGGCGGATTCTGACGGGCAGACCTGCGCCCCTCGGCTGGAGCTGGACGAATTCGGGCCGGATGCCGAGTTCGATCCGCTCGCTCCTCGGCAGGTTCATGTATCCGCGCTGGAGCCGAACGGGCTCGTTGCCCAGATAGGCGGTGGCGCCCTCCACGCGGCAGGGCAGGATGTTCATGCCGGGCGAGCCGATGAAATGACCCACGAAGGTGTGAGCCGGGCGCACGAACAACTCCTCCGGCGTACCGGTCTGCACGACGGAGCCATCATGCATGACGACGACCTTGTCGGCGAAGGTGAGCGCCTCGGTCTGATCGTGCGTGACGTAGATCATGGTGATGTCGAGCGCCCGGTGGATCTCCTTGAGCGTGGAGCGCAGCTGCCACTTGAGATGCGGGTCGATCACGGTCAGCGGTTCGTCGAAGAGGATCGCCGCCACGTCGGAGCGCACGAGTCCGCGGCCGAGCGAGATTTTCTGCTTCATGTCCGCCGTGAGATTGCTGGCCCTGCGGTCGAGAACGGACGTCAGGTCCAGCAGGCGCGCGATCTCCTCCACCCGCCTGGCCGTTCTGTCCTTCGGGACACGGCGGTTCTTGAGAGGGAACGCGAGGTTCTCGCGCACCGTCATCGTGTCGTACACGACCGGGAACTGGAACACCTGCGCGATGTTCCGGGCCTCCGTGGCGAGGTCCGTCACGTCGCGGTCGTCGAACAGGATGCGCCCGCGGGTCGGCCGCACGAGCCCCGAAATGATGTTGAGCAGAGTGGTCTTGCCGCAGCCCGAAGGGCCCAGCAGCGCGTAGGCGCCGCCCTGGCTCCACACGTGATTGATCTCCTTCAGGGCATAATCCTGCGGCGTCTGCGGATCGGGTTTGTAGGCGTGGGCGAGATGGTCGAGAGTGATGCGCGCCATGGCCCTCTCCTCACGCGGCTTTCTGCGCCATGCCGGTCGCGGCAAGACGGCCCGTCCGGTCGAAGACGAAGAGATGGCGCGGGTTCACATAGGCCGTGACGAAGGTGCCGGGTTCCCATCGTCTCACGCCCGGCATGAGGGAGACGAACCGGTGATCTCCGGCATCGAGATGCACATAGCTCTCGGAACCGGTGATCTCGGCCACCGACACCATTGCGGGAATGGCGATCTCCTCGGCGTCGGATGGCTCAAGGCTCAGATGATGCGCGCGAAAGCCCACGGTGTACTCACCGTCGGGCACCTCCGCGAGAGCCTCGTCCGCACGCGCCTGCCCGCCGGTGCTCAAGGTCGCGGTACTTCCCGTCTTGCGGACGGTGAGCGTATTGAGCGGCGGATCGGAGAACACGCGCGCCGTGACGAGGTTCTGGGGCTTGCGATAAACCTGCGGCGTCGGGCCGAACTGCGTCACGCGACCCTGGTACAGGGTCGCCGTGTGGCCTCCGAGCAGCAGCGCTTCCGACGGCTCCGTGGTCGCATAGACGAAGATGGCGCCAGACGCGGCGAACAGGCGCGGCAGCTCCTCCCGCAATTCCTCGCGCAGCTTGTAGTCGAGGTTCGCCAGCGGCTCGTCGAGCAGCACGAGATCGGCCCGCTTCACGAGGGCTCGCGCGATGGCCGTGCGCTGCTGCTGCCCTCCGGACAGGTTCCGCGGCCTGCGGTCGAGATAGGGTTCGAGCTTGAGGAGCCTCGCCGCATCGCGGACACGGGTCTCGATCTCGGCCTTCGGGAGGC
>DASRWK010000031.1:0-2618 GCA_035776715.1 Microvirga sp. | reverse complement strand
AAGTAGGTGGGCGCCGTATGTCCCGGTCCACGGACCGGGTCAGGGACAGCTCCCTTCAGGATCGATAAGGCCCCGGGGAATATGAACTCCTAACGCGCCCCGCAGCCCCGCCTTCCCTATGTAGGGATGAAGGGAGCCGGTTGGAAGGGGGAAAGTGCGCAAGGCTTCATCTTCTTGAAGGGCGCGGGAGCGTGACCTACCCCCAATGGGCTAAGGAGCCGACACCGTAGTTCTACGGATGGCGCCATGCCGTTGCCTACTGACATTCTTCCACTGCGGATTTCGGCAGGAACACGGAGGAAACATGGCCCCATCCCAGCAGAGCAGTGTCGGCCCGCGGCAGGAACAGCCCTATGTCCACTCTCCTGGCATCCTCTCCATGATGCGGGAGGTGCTGCATATGCTCGGCAACATCGATGCCGAGTATGAGATCCGGCTCGACCGGGCCGAGCGGAGCGCCGCCGATCCGGCGCTGAAAGCACAAATCAAGGGGAAGATCAGGGCCGCCCATCGCAAGCGGCGAGAGCCCTATGTGGAGCTTCTGGCCTCGCTGCGCCAGCGCCAGCAGCGGCTGTCGCCTGATGCCTGAGGCACTCGCGCCGCCATCGGCCTTGGACCGGTGAACCCGATGGGCGAGACACGGCGCTCCCCTGACCGGGATGGCCGGAACAGGCCTGACCATGATCAGAGGGACCCGGGCATCCTATCCTTCCGGCGCACTCGGAGCATTCAGGCTGCGCGCCAGCCACTCGATCCGCTCGGCGGCCCTATGAACGCCCTCCGCCAGTCTCGTCTCGATCATCCGGGCGCGCTCGTCTCCGGACGAGGATTTCAGGCGGGCCAGTTCCGCCTCCATGCTCGCGAGATGCCTCCTGGTCGCATCAAGCTCGTCGGCCTGGGCGATGGCCGCCATGACGTGAAGGCGCATGTCGCCGATCTCGCCGAAGGCGGCGCGCATCTCCCCGATCTTGGCGTCGTAGGAGGCGGCCAGCCGCTCCAGATGCGCCTGCTCGCCCTCGGCGCAGGCAATCCGATAGGTCTGCCCGGCGATGGCCACCGTGACGTGAGCCATGGCCTAGCCCCCTTCCGGCTCGAGCTGGCCGGCCTGGGCCAGCACGTTCTGGACCGCGAGAATCGCCAACTGAACGCGCCTGCCCACGTCGTCCGTGGCGGCCTCGAAGCGATGGAGGCGGGTGAGGGCCCCGTCCAGCTCCTCGGCGAGGCGGGAGCGGTCGTCCTGCATGAGCTGGAGCTCGGTCTCCAGGCTGCCCCGGCGCTTTTCGGCATCGAGGCGGCGGGACACCGAGGCCTCGAGTAGCCCCAGGGCCGCATCGAGCCGTTTCATCGCATCGTCGAGGGGGGACGTCATTCTGCCTCCGGGAATCGGCATGAGACTAGCGCATCGTTCTGAAAAGTGGACCCGGTTTTCACTGACGTGGCTCTCCGGGTCGCCAGCGCGGTCCTTCGGGCTCGCCTCGGCGATCCGCGTCCGGGAAGCGAACGCAAGCTCTCTCCCGGTCCGCAGCTCTAGGCAGGCGGGCCCGAAGGAGCAACAGTCCTTTGGAGAATTACGCCCTGTGACGTCTTTGACTCAGCCCCCCCGCGTGTTAAGGAGCCCACGCCTTTTCCAGACAGACCCGCCCCTTTGCGGGGCTTCAAGATTTGTGGATCACGCCGTGCTGAACACCGTCCCCGCCGATCGCGTCACTCATTCCGATCTGGCGAACGCCGTGCGCGTCCTCGCCATGGATGCCGTCGAACAAGCCAAATCCGGTCACCCCGGCCTGCCCATGGGCGCTGCCGACATCGCAACGGTGCTGTTCACCAAGTTCCTGAAATACGACACCGCCGACCCGACCTGGCCCGACCGCGACCGGTTCATCCTCTCGGCCGGCCACGGCTCCATGCTCCTCTACGCCCTGCTCCACCTGACCGGCGTGAAGGGCATGACGATCGAGGAGCTGAAGAATTTCCGCAAGCTCGACTCGAAGACCCCGGGCCATCCGGAAAACTTCATGACCCCGGGCGTCGAGACCACCACGGGCCCGCTCGGCCAGGGCATCGCCACGGCGGTGGGCTTCGCGCTCGCCGAGCGCATGCTGAACGCCGAATACGGCGACGACCTCGTGGACCACTACACCTATGTACTCGCCTCCGACGGCGACCTCATGGAAGGGATCAGCCAGGAGGCCATCTCCCTTGCCGGTCACCTGAAGCTCAACCGCATGATCGTCCTCTGGGACGACAACGGCATCTCCATCGACGGCCCGCTCTCCATCTCCGACTCGGTCGATCAGGTGAAGCGCTTCCAGGCCTGCGGCTGGAACGCCGTGCGCATCGACGGCCACGACCCGAAGGCGATCCAGCGCGCCATTTCCCGCGCGCAGAAGTCGGACAAGCCGACGCTCATCGCCTGCAAGACCACCATCGGCCTCGGCGCGCCGAAGAAGGCCGGCACGTCCAAGGCCCATGGCGAGCCGCTGGGCGCCGAGGAACTGGCGGGCGCCAAGGCCGCGCTGGGCTGGAACCACCCGCCCTTCGAAATCCCGGCCAACATCGCGGAGGCTTGGGCCAAGGCGGGCCGCAAGGGCCGCCGGCAGCGCCGCGCCTGGGCCGAC
>DASRWK010000030.1:0-2894 GCA_035776715.1 Microvirga sp. | reverse complement strand
AGTCGCCCGCCTTGAGGCGATCGCCAGCCTTGAGCGAGGCAAGCCCCTCCACTCCCCAGGCCGTCGCAGCGATGCCGATCACCGTCAGGCCGACGCCCGTATGGGCCAGAACCGCGCCCCAGGTGGAGCGCGGCAGGCTGGCGGCCTTGCGCCAGGCAACGGACAGGGGCGTTCCCCGGGACCAGGAGCGCGTCACGATCTCGTTGAACGAGCCGAGCACCAGATAGACCCCGAGGCCGATTCCGAGAGGCGCCGCGACGGGCCCGCCATGCTCGAGGGCGAATATCGCCATCGTCACGATCAGCGAGATGCCGAACACCGCGTAGAGGCGCTGCGCTGTGCCGAGAAAGTTGCCGCGCTTCCAGGCAAGCGTCTGCCCCAGTGGCAGCAGCAGCAGAAGCGGAATGATCAGCGGCAGGAAGGTGAAGTTGAAGAACGGCGGGCCGACCGAAATCTTGTCGCCTGTCACGACTTCCAGCGCCAGCGGATAGAGCGTGCCGATCAGAACCGTCGCGCAGGCGGTCGCCAGGAAAAGGTTGTTCACGACGAGCGCGCTCTCGCGCGAGACGGGAGCGAACAAGCCGCCCTGCTTGAGCAGGGGCGCCCGCCAGGCGAAGAGCGCGAGGGAGCCGCCGATGAACAGGATGAGAATGACCAGGATGAAGGTGCCGCGTTCCGGATCGACCGCGAAGGAGTGCACCGACGTCAGCACACCCGAGCGCACGAGGAACGTGCCGAGCAGAGACAGGGAGAAGGTGAGGATGGCCAGAAGGATCGTCCAGACCTTCAGGGCATCGCGCTTCTCCATCACGACCGTCGAGTGCAGAAGCGCCGTGCCCGCGAGCCAGGGCATGAGCGAGGCGTTTTCCACGGGGTCCCAGAACCACCAGCCGCCCCAGCCGAGCTCATAATAGGCCCAGTACGAACCCATGGCGATGCCTAGCGTCAGAAAGGCCCACGCGCCCAGGGTCCAGGGACGGACGATGCGCGCCCACACCGCATCGATCCGCCCGTCGATCAGCGCCGCGATGGCGAACGCGAACGAAATCGAGAAGCCCACATAGCCGATGTAGAGAAGCGGGGGGTGGATCGCGAGGCCGGGATCCTGCAGCAGCGGGTTCAGATCCTGTCCCTCGGCGGGAGCCGGGATGATCCGCGCGAAGGGATTGGACGTGAGCAGGATGAAGAGCAGGAAGGCGATGGTGATCGCCCCCTGTATGGCCAGCGTGTTGGCCTGCAGGCGTAGAGGAATGCTGTTCTTGGCGAGAGCCACGACCGCCCCGAACAGCGCGAGGATCAGCACCCACAGCAACATGGATCCTTCGTGGTTACCCCACACGCCCGAGATCTTGTAGATGAGCGGCTTCGCCGAATGCGAGTTCTCGACCACGTTCACGACGGAGAAGTCGGAGGTCACGTAGGCGATGGTCAGGGCCATGAAGGCGAATGCGATGCAGGCGAAAACCGCCAGACCCGTCGCACGCCCGACCGACATCAGGACCGGATCGTTTGCACGCGCTCCCCAGAGCGGCACGACGAATTGGATCAGGGATAATCCGAGCGCCAGCGCAAGCGCGAAATGTCCAGCCTCGACGAACACCAGGCTCTCCTTCGTTACTGCGTCTTCGGCGCGGCGTCGGCCTCACCCTGCCAATGTCCCTGCTTCTTCAGGGTATCGGCCACCTCGCGCGGCATGTAGTTCTCGTCGTGCTTGGCCAGCACGGAATCGGCTCGGAACAACGTCGCGCTCTCCAGCACGCCCTCGGCCACGACCCCCTGCCCTTCGCGGAACAGATCGGGCAACAGCCCCTTGTAGACGACCCGAATCTCGCTTTGGGCATCCATCACCTCGAAGGTGATCTGCTGGTCGGTGCCCCGCTGGATGGAGCCTTCCTTCACCAGACCGCCCAGGCGAAGGCGCGTCCCCGGCTGCACGTTCTTGGCCTGAATGTCCGCCGGCGAGTTGAAGAACACGATCGTGTCGTTCATGGCGTAGAGGACAAGACCGAGGGCGATCGCCAGGATGCCTCCCGCGAAGCCGATCAGGGTCAGACGTCTTTGCTTTCTGGTCATGGTCCCGCGTCAGTCAGTTTCAATTCGCGCGCCGTCGCGTCGATGGCCTTCAGCCCTGCATCGTCCTGCGCCAGGACTTGCCGAGCGCGCTCGACCGTAGCCCTCGCCTTGTCGTGTTGCCCGAGAACCGCGTAGGAGCGGATCAGGCGCGCCCATTCGTCAGGAGATCCGCCCTGGGTCTCGAGGCGTTCCGCCAAACCCGACACCATGCGGGCTATGTCGTCCGCCCCTATCTGGGGAGCGTTCTCCTGCCCGGCAACGACAGGCTGCGCGACGCCAAGACCGGCCAGGCGCTGCTTCACCACCTCTGCCCACGGCGCTCCTTCCGGCGATGAGGCCAGAAGATCGGCGTAGGCCTGCTTGGCTTTGTCGAGCCGGCCGTCCTGCTCGGCGGCGACGGCCAGATAATAGCGCGCCTTCGGCGAGGTGTTGTCCAGCTCGACCGCCTGCTCGAAGACCTTCTGGGCCTCCGACGACACGAGGCCGTCCTTGGCGAGCACCATGACTTCGCCGTAGTTCGACAGCCGGTCCGCGCTGGGGCCGAGATAGCGGACCGCCGCCTCGTAAGCCTTCACTGCGTCCTCGATCCGGCCCATGCGCATATAGACCGGAGCCACCACCTCCCACCCCCGGCCGTCCTGAGGGTTCTGAGCAAGATGAGCCTCGATCTGCGAGACCGCGGTCATGAGATCGAGCCTGTCCTGCTGGCCTTGAGCCTGTTCCTCGGGCGGATGCGTCAGGAGTTGCGGCGAGCCATACGCGCCATAAAGCGCGAGAGCGATGATCGGGATCACCGAAAGAGCCAGGGTCGAGGCGGCCCT
>DASRWK010000029.1:0-1784 GCA_035776715.1 Microvirga sp. | reverse complement strand
CCCGCTGGCATCACGCCGCTACATCCAACGAGATGCCGCGCGCCTCTGCAAAGGCGATAAGAGCGGATTCGCCATCGACGCGATGGCGCTGGTCGATGACCCAGCCGTCTCCTTCCTGCACCACGATATAGCCCCGCGCCTGCAGACGGGAGACAATCGCCTGGATCCCGTTCCTCTCCGTCCGCGTGACTCCACGCTCCGCGATGAAACGGTCGATGGCGGCCTGAGCCGCCAAGGCAAGGTCCACGGCATCGGCACGGCTTGTCGCCTTGCCCTTGGCCTTGGCCTGAGCCGCGACGCGCGCCGGATCCCGGCGCACGGATTTCCAGCCTCCCCGGCCGGACACCTGAACGTGATCCGGAATTGGGCTTGGCTCCGGACGGGCTGCCACCGGGGTCTCCACCACGACGATCTTCGGGGCCGGAGGGGACGCAGGCGGCCGTGGCTGACGAGGCGCCGCGGCTCGAGACACGCCCTGGGCCGCAGGAACAACGGGTTTCCTCGCGGCGGGGCGGGCGGCTGGGCGCTTCCGTTCCTTCGCTGCCGTTTCTTCTTCGCGATCTGCGAGGGCGACGTCGTGCGCTCGCCGCTGTGGGGCCGCAGGAGTGTGGGCGCTCTCTGTCTGGGCCATCATCGGCTCGGCTTTTGTCTTCTCGGCCTGGGCTTCGGCGATCCCCCTGCCGAGATCAGCAAGACGTTGGTCGATGCGGCGCTTTTCCGCGATCGCGTCCGTCGCGGCGCGAACCATGCCGGCTTCCGTCTCGGAAATGGAGCTCTTCAGGCGCTCTGACAGCCTGGCCTCGAGGCGCTTGACCGCGCGCTCGAGGGCTGCGCGAGGATCGACCGTTGCGGGAGGCACCGCCGGCGCAGGAGCTACTCTGCGCACGGGATCCGTCACCCGCAACTGAGGAGGCATGTCCGGAGCGGAGAGCGACTTTGGCAATGCAGGTAGGGTGCGGGATACGGGCTTCTGTGCCGGAACCTTCGCAGCCCGGGCCGGAGCCGCCTCAGACGCCGTGACTCTAGCAAGTTTCGAGAGATCCCTGACGCCGATCAGATCAAGGTCCTGCATCTTCCAACGGATCTGGGTGACGGTTCTCCCGAGTTCTTCCGCGATCCGCTTATCCGTCATGGGCGGATCGGCCAGCACCAACTCGCGCAGACGCGCCACGCTTGCCTCGTCCCATGGTTGATGGGGCTGGACAAGGGTGCCGATCAGCCGCGCTCTGGCATAAGTCGCAGGTACCGGCCGCCCGAGTTTTGCAGCGGTCACGGGCACCGGAACTTTTGCAGCCCGGTCACGGCGCAGAATGTCGAGTTCTTCTTCCGTCCATACCCTGTTCACTTCAGGGCTCTCCTTCTCTCAATGAGGCTGAGATCCGGCGATCCTGCATCATGACCGAATGAAGATGCGGAATGAAAGGAGGTCGCCGGGTCTTGCCGGCAACGGTTGTCGTTTAAGCCGGCTGCGGGTGGGAAGGCACCAGAATGAGGGTGCCGTTTGGTGCGGAACTCCTCGCCAGAGGCGAGAGTGTGGATCCGAAGCGGGATCGCCGCCTTTGCTCCGGCAGAATAAGACTCCTGGCCGGGCAGATGCTTCGCCAGGCTGGCCGATGCGGTCTGATGGGAGTGACTTGCCGATGCATGGAAATGTTCGGATGGGAACGAGCCCGCTGTGTAGTCGGCTTTCTTCGGAGACTCAACAACAACTCTGCCCTTTCAACTGCGGCGATCTGCGTCGGCGGACTTCGTGCACCCCGCTTCCGCTGTGCATAATCAGACAA
>DASRWK010000028.1:0-9263 GCA_035776715.1 Microvirga sp. | reverse complement strand
AAGGCGTGAACCGTTTATTGTAGTCGAGAACCGGGTGGACGACCGGCTGCTGTTTCTGCCAATCCTGGGTAGAGAAGCCCTGAAAATAGTAGCCGCGCAGATCGAAGAACGAGCGATCCCCCTGACCCTGCAGGTAAAGGGTCGAGACCGCCTCCTTCAGATAGAGGGTGCTGAGGCTCTCGTTGCGGATGCTGTAGTTCTCGAGGAACCACTTGTCCGACACGAGGGTGATGTCCCAGCCCCATTTCCAGCGCTCGTTCAGATAGAACTGGCCCGCCGTTTCTAGCGAGCCGCGCCAGTCCCGATCCCCGGCTCCCTCAGGGCTGGCGAGGAAGGCATCGGGATCCAGCTGCGAGATGCCTGCGATGCGGATGTTGTAGGAACCCGTTTCCAGGCGATGGCGCCACTCCGCCTCGCCGAGAACGCCCTGACGGGACAGGAGGGTCGGGGCGACCGTCAGATCGTAGTTCGGGGCGATCGCCCAGAAGAACGGGATCTGGACACCGAAACCGAGGGTGTTCGATGCGACATAGCGGGGAGCCAGGAAGCCGGTCTTGCGCTTGACGGTGGGGTCCGGCGTCCAGAAATAGGGGAGATAGGCAACAGGAAGGCCGAGGATCTCGAGGGTCGCATCCTCATAATAGATCGTCTGCTCGCTGTTGTTGTGGATGATCTTCGCGGCCTTGACCTGCCAGAGCGGCGGCTTTTCCGGGTGCTCCTTACAAGGCTCGCAGGCGGTATAGGTGCCGCGCTCGAACGTGGTCGTCTCGCCTGCCGCCCGCTCGGCGCGGGGCGAGGAGAAGCGGGTCGTGAGCGGCCGGCCGTCCTCGACCGTGGTCTGAACCACCCGCAGCGAATCGATGAAGCCGTTCTTGAAGTCGTCCGTCAGCTCGAATCGGTCGCCCGTGACGACGGCGCCGCTGGCATCGGTGAGGCGGGCATTGCCCTCGGCATAGACGCGGCCGGTGTTCCGGTCATAGGTAACGCGATCGGCCTGGAGCGTCCTGCCTTGATAGTTCATCTGGACATCGCCTGCGGCCGAAATCGTGTTCCTGTCGTTGTCGTAAATGATTTCCTTAGCGTCAACGAGCAGCCGGTCCTCGTTCGGATTCGACTGCAGGCGCGAGCTGATGGCTTCGTTGAGCGATTGGGCAAGCACGGGCGAGGACCCAACGGCGCAGAGAAGTGCCGTTGCGACCGCAGACGTTGCGATCGTTGTCTTGAACCGCTGCATCCCCACTCCTCAACCCGTATCATATATGAGGCCAGCCTCAGCCGTCCTCTTGGTGTAATAACGCCAAGGTCCCTAATAGACTGCCTACAACAGCAGGGAACCAGGCTGCAACAACCGAACTGATGATTCCGGAGGCTCCAAGCTCCGCCATTAGCTCCGTGGCGACATAAAGCATGAACCCGGCGGCGACGCCACCCAGAACCATCGTCGCTACACCGCCAAATCGGAAGAATCTTAACGACACCGATGCGGCGACGAACACCATGGCGATGAAGAGCAGGGGACGGGCCAGGAGGAGGTCGTAATGGAGCCTGTAGGCGGTCGCGTTGATGGCCGCCCGCTCCATGCGCTGGATGGTTTGGGGAAGATCCCAGAACGGTACGGAATCGGGGGCGATGAAGCTCTGTCTCAGCTGGGACGGCTGCAGGTGAGAGGCGATCAGGTACTGCTCGTGATTCTCCGGCTCTTCCGTTGCCGAAAGGACACGGGCGTCCCGCAGCTCCCAGAATCCCTCATGGAGCGTCGCCTCCTTGGCCTCGATGCGATGGGTGAAGCTCCCCTCCAGATCGAATGTATAAACGGTCACGCCGACCAGGGTCGCCTTGTCCGTGCGGGACCCGTCCGCGCGAAAGATGGCATGCCCGTCCTGGCTCTTCTGCCGCAGCCATATAGTCTTGCCGGACGCTTGGGTCGTGCGTGAGAAGATCCTGGTTTCCAGGGCCGCCGCCTGCTGCTTCAGGCTGGCCGAGACCGGGTTGTAAACGGTCACCGATCCGATCCCGATGAGCAGGGCTACCATCAATCCGGGCTGAAGGAACTGCCAGGCCGAGATGCCGGCCGCGCGGGCCACCACCAGCTCGAGCTTGCGGCTGAGCTGCAGAAGCGCCGCCATGCTGCCGAAGAGCACGGCGAAGGGCATGACCTGCTCGGCGATGGCAGGCGTGCGGAACAGCGTGAGCCGCGCAATGAGCCCTGGCGTCGCGTTCTGGGCATCGCCCGCGCGACGCATCAGCTCCACGAAATCGATGGTGTAGACGAGGGCGAACACCGTAGCGAAGACGATGAAGATCGTCTTGACGAACTGGCGCGCAAAGTAAAGTCCGAGCGTTCTGCCGATCAGCATGTTCAAGCCCCCTGGGCAGCCGTCTTCCGCGACAGGTGTAAGCCGCGGAAGGAAGACCGGATCCGGGCGTAGATGGCTCGCATCCTCGCTCCCTGGAAGATCAGAAAGAAGCAGAAGACGATGCTGCCCAAGGGGATTCCGTAGACTGCCACGACCGCCGCAGGCGAGCGGACCACGGCGCTGGATGCGGCGAAGCCCAGGACCCGGAGCAGGACGATTCCGGCGATCGCCGTCGCGATGGCCAGGCCGCGCCCCTGCCTGGTGGTGCGGGCCTCGCCCAGGGCGGCGAATGCGACGATCATCATGGCCAAGGGATAGAGCCAGGACGACAGCCGGTCGTGAAGTTCGGCCCTGAAGCGGCCCGTCTGGGCCTTGTAGAGGGGGTCGTTCGTGTCGGGGAAAATGAGCTGCATGGTGCTGCGCTCACGCGGCTTGTAGACGACGTCTCCGCCCTCCTGGTTGAAGGCCGCGAGATCCACCGCATAGCGCTCGAACGCAACGATGGAGGAGTCTCTGCTCTTCGGTTCCTTGCGCTGCACGCTGCCCTTCTCGAGCACGAGATATGCCTGGCCGTCCTGTTCGACGGTCTGTCCGCGTTCGGCCAGATAGACGATAGGCTTGGTCTTGTCGCGCTGGTCTTCCATGAAGATCCCGAGCAGGGCGTCTCCCGACTTCTCCCGGTAGTGGAAGGTGATACCGTTCTCCAGCGAAATGAACTGCCCCTCCTTGGCCATGGTCGCCACGAAGTCAGCCCTGATGCGCGTGAACAGCAGGCGCAACTCCTGAAGGCTTGCCGGCATGAGGTAGACAGAGATCATTCCCACGGCGAGGCTGATGAACAAGGCCAGCGCCAGGAAAGGGCGCAGCAGGCGTTGCGGCGCCATGCCGCCTGCGCTCATGACAATGAGCTCGGAGTCGCCGTTCAGCTTGTTCAAGGTGTAGATCGTCGCCATGAAGAGGGCGACGGGCGCGATGACGCTGATGAGCGCCGGCAGCGAGAGGCCTGTTACCGTCAGGAAGATGAAGAGGGTCTGGCCCTTGCCCGTCAGAAGATCGAGCTCGCGCAGAGCCTGCGTGATCCAGATCACCCCGGTCAGGGCGATCAGGCACGCGGTAAAGGCGCTGAACGCGATTTTCAGGATGTAACGTTCGAGAAGTGTCATGGAGCCCTTCATCCCCTGGGGCAGGCCCCCCGGGGTTACCTTGTCGCACGGTCTTAAGGCAAGACGGCTGTTTTCAACAGCCCGAGATTGCGCCTATTTCACGGCGAGGCCCCACATGCCCTATATGATGCCGGTCACCAAGAGCGCCGCCCCGAATCCGGCTCTCATGCACTCACAACAAGAGGGTTTCATGGCCGACAGCTTCAAGATCGACTTCCAGCCGCACGGCAAGGTCGAGTCCGGCGATCTCATCGTTTTCGTCGGGGATAATCTCAAGCCCGCTCCAGCGGTTGCCAAGCAGATCGGCCCGAAGGCTGTCGATCTCATCGTCAAGGCTGCGGCGGCGGAGAATTTCAAGGGCAAGGCCAAATCCGCCATGACCGTCGTCCTGCCGAACGGCCTCTCCGTCGACCGGCTGATCGTGATCGGCATCGGTGGCGAGAAGGACAGGGCGGAGATGGATTTCGTTCAGCTGGGCGGGCTGATCTCCGGGAAGGCGAACGGCAAGACAGCGACCGTCGTGCTCGACCTGCCCGGGATCGATGTTTCGCCCGAAGCTGTCGCCGACATCGCCCTGGGCGCCCAGATGCGCCGCTACAGCTTCGACCGCTACAAGACGAAGAAGGACGAGAACGGGCAGAAGGGCGTCACCCGCCTTGTCCTGAACGTGGCCGATCCGGCTGCCGTCAAGAAGGCCTACAAGGCCCAGGAGAGCGTCCTGCAGGGGATCACGCTGGCGCGCGATCTCGTCAACGAGCCGCCGAACGTGCTCGGCCCCCAGGAATTCGCGGCACGTGCCCAGGCCCTCGCCAAGCTCGGCGTGGAGGTGGAAATCCTCGACGAGAAGGCCATGAAGAAGCTCGGTATGGGCGCTCTTCTGGGCGTGGCGCAGGGCTCCTCGCGCGGTGGCCGCCTCGCCATCATGCGCTGGAATGGCGGCAAGGCCAATGACAAGCCCATCGCTTTCATCGGCAAGGGCGTGGTGTTCGACACCGGCGGCATTTCGATCAAGCCTGCGGCCGGCATGGAGGACATGAAAGGCGACATGGCGGGGGCAGCCTGCGTCGTCGGCCTCATGCACGCGCTGGCAAGCCGCAAGGCAAGGGCGAACGTGATCGGGGCCATCGGTCTCGTGGAGAACATGCCCGACGGCAATGCTCAGCGCCCCGGCGACATCGTCACCACCATGTCGGGACAGACCATCGAGATCATCAACACGGATGCGGAGGGGCGCCTCGTTCTGGCCGACGTGCTCTGGTACGTGCAGGATCGCTTCAAGCCGAAGTTCATGATCGACCTCGCGACCCTGACCGGCGCGATTCTCGTGGCGCTCGCGCAGGAATATGCCGGGCTGTTCTCGAACGACGACGAACTCGCCGAGCGTCTCGCTGCGGCCGGAAGGACGACCGGCGAGCGCGTGTGGCGCATGCCCATCGGGCCGGAATTCGACAAGATGATCGAATCCAAGTTCGCCGACATGAAGAATTCCGGAGGACGCTTCGGCGGTTCGAGCACGGCGGCGGCGCTGCTCCAGCGCTTCGTCAACGACGTCCCTTGGGCGCATCTCGACATCGCGGGCACGGCCATGGGCTCGCCGCAGACGGAGATCAGCCGCGGCTGGGCTTCGGGCTGGGGGGTGCGCCTCCTCGACCGTCTCGTGCGCGACCATTACGAGGACTGAAGGTGAGCGGGGGCCTCGCATTGTCGGTAATCTTTTCGACCTGCAACGGAATGTAGGCGCCAATGGCCGAGGTCCTTTTCTATCATCTTCAGCAGCAGCCCCTCGAAGCGGTGTTGCCGACACTCCTGCAGAAGACGCTCGAACGCGGCTGGCGCGCCGTGGTGCAGGTCACCACCGAGGAGCGCATGGCCGCGCTCGACGATCATCTCTGGACCTTCTCCGACGACAGCTTCCTTCCGCACAGCACGGATCGGGAGGCGCACGCGGCCGACCAGCCGATCCTGATCACCTTGAGCGGCGACAATCCCAACGGCGCGGTCATCCGCTTCCTGGTGGAGGGAGCAAGCCTGCCGGAGGACATCGCCTCGTATCAGCGTCTTGCGATCCTGTTCGACGGCAACGACGTGCAGGCGCTCGCCATCGCGCGCGACCAGTGGCGCGCGGTGAAGGACGGGGGACACGATGCGACCTACTGGCAGCAGGACGATTCCGGCCGCTGGCAGCGCAAGGCCTGATGAGAATCGATAGGCGTGCTCAGGACCTTTTTGCCTTCTTCTCCGTCATGCCCGGCCATCCCGACTGGCGAGGTGCTGCGCCTCAAGGGATCGCGATCACGGGCACGAGGCAGGTGATGACGTGATGGAGGGGCAGACGCACCCGCACACGAATTCTTCATCGCCGGGAAGCTTGCATCTGAACGCTCGCTCTCCAGTTTCCCGAGGGCCACAAGGATAACCGCCATGCTTCGAGCCTTTCGTCTGCCCGCCACACTCGCCCTCTGCCTGTTCCTCGCCGTGCCGCTCGCCACGATGGCGCAGGAGCAGCAGGGCGGGCAGGAGGCGCGCCGGCGCTCCGAGGCTTCGGCGCAGAGCCTGCCGCCGGAATCGGTGACGCGCCACACCCTCGAACTTCCCGGGCGGACGCTCCAGTTCACGGCAACGGCGGGCCACCTGACCCTCACCGACCCGCAGGGTGCGCCACAGGTCGAGATCGGGTTCGTGGCCTATACCAGGGACGGTTCCGACCCCGCGACTCGGCCGGTGACCTTCGCCGTGAACGGCGGGCCCGGCGCATCCTCCGCATACTTGCATCTCCTCGCCATCGGCCCGTGGCTGCTGCCTCTCGATGGCCCGGCGATCAGCCCGTCCGCTTCGCCGGCCCTCACGCCCAATGCGGAAACCTGGCTCGACTTCACGGACCTCGTCTTCATCGATCCTCCCGGCACCGGCTACAGCCGTGTGGTCGGCGGCGATCAGGTACGGGATCGTTTTTACTCCGTACAGGGCGACATCGACGGACTGGCCGCCTTCGTCATGCGCTGGCTGAAGGAGAAAAGCCGGCTCTCCTCGCCGAAGTTCTTCGTGGGCGAGAGCTATGGCGGATTCCGCGGTCCTCTGCTGGCGGAGAAGCTGCAGAGCGACCAGGGTATCGGCTTCAGCGGCCTCGTTCTCGTTTCCCCCGTCTTCGATTTCGACTGGCTCGACCGGGGCGTGGGGGCGCCCTGGGTGAACGCCGCGCTCCTGCCCTCGCTGGCGGCCGCCGCGCAATCGCGCAACGGACCGGTTTCGAGGGAGACCCTTCGCGATGCGGAAGCCTATGCCTCAGGCGAGTATCTCGTCGATCTCATGCGCGGCCGGCAGGATAGGGACGCGGTCGAGCGCGTGAGCCGGCGGGTGGCCGAGTTGAGCGGGCTCGATCCTGAACTCACACGGCGGTTGGCGGGGCGCATCGACATGCGCACTGTCCAGCGGGAGTTGCGGCGCGCTTCGTCGGAGGTCGTGAGTGCTTACGACACCAATGTCGCAACCGCCGATCCCAACCCCTCGAGCCAGTTTTCGCGTTTCGCCGACCCGGTGCTCGATGCGATGACTGCGCCCTTGACGAGCGCCATCATCCAACATCTGACCGATACGCTGAACTACAAGGCGGAAGGGCGATACAACCTGCTCAACGGCTCGATCAACGGCGCCTGGCGCTGGGGCAATGGGCGCAACGGTCCCGAGAACCTGGAGGAGCTGCGCCGGGCCTTGGCGCTCGACGGCAAGATGCGCGTGCTCGTGACGCACGGCTTTACCGATCTGGTGACGCCGTATTTCGCCTCCAAGTTGCTCCTCGATCAGCTTCCCGATCTCGGTCCCGGGAAACGCGTGGCTTTGAGTGTTTACGAAGGCGGCCACATGTTCTATTCGCGGCAGGCGTCGCGGCAGGCCTTTCGTTCGGACGTGCAGCGGCTTTTCGAAGAGGCCCTGCAGGCCAGGGCCGTCAGTGGGGATTGATCGATGCGCCTGAAGGTCTTGTCGTACGTGGCTCTGGCCGCTCTGGGTCTGGCGGCCTGTACCGGCACGAGTTCCGCTCCGCCGCCCGTGACCGCGCCTGCGGCACCGACGAGCGCCGCACCGTCCGGCCCGACCTTCGACGGGCCCCTGCTCGGTCCCGATGGGCGCTGCACCGGCCCCTCGACGGGTACGGCCACTGTCATCGAGCCCGGCATCAGCGAATGCGAACTCGTGCGCCTCAAGGGCAAGCCTGCCACGGACGTGCTCGTCGGCGAGAGCGGCAAGGGGCAGCGCGAGGTACAGGTGCTCTATGCGGAGCCCGGCGGACGCGAGCTGTACTTCTTCGTGAACAACCGGCTCGATCGGATCGCGAAGCCGTAACGGCATCACTCTTCACCGGCCTTGCCGGTGATCCTGATCATCACTAGAGGCGCGGCGCTCTTCCAAGCGAATGGCCGGCCCCACTTCTCGTACGATGCGCTAAAGCATCTTTCGGCGAAGTGGGTCCGGTTCGTCGCCGACAGATGCGGCAAACAAGGAAGAGAGATGATTTCATGCAAGTGAAAGCAGCTCTGGGTCCGACCCTGTCGTAAAGGCTGACACGGTCCGGGATGATGCGAGGTTAGGCACTTGCTTCCTCGATTTCGCCACTCACACTCAGCCACTCCTCCTCCAGCGAAGAGAGCGTCTCCGCTGCCTCAGCGCGCATCTTCGACAGCTCGGTAGCCTTTGCGGCATCCTTCAGGAAGGCGGTGCCGTCGGCCAGCGCCGCATCCACCTTGCCGATGACCTGCGTGAGCTTCGCCATGCGCGCCTCGATGGCTTCCAGCTTCTTGCGCAGGGGGGCGAGCGCGGCGCGCCTCTCGGCGGCGGCGCGGCGCTCGTCCACCTTCGAGGCGGCTGGAGCCTGCGGTTTTTCGCCCGGCCTCTGCGGATCGAGCTCGCCCGCCAGCACGAGCTGGCGGTAATCGTCCATGTCGCCGTCGAAGGGTTTCACGGTGCCGTTGCCGACGATCCAGAGACGCTCGGCGCAGGCCTCGATGAGAAACCGGTCGTGGCTCACCAGGATCACCGCGCCGGTATAGTCGTTGATGGCTTCCATCAGCGCCGTGCGGCTGTCGATGTCGAGGTGGTTCGTCGGCTCGTCGAGGATGAGCAGGTGAGGGCCGTTGAAGGCGGCCAGGCCCATGAGCAGGCGCGCCTTCTCGCCGCCCGAGAGGGCCGAGACGGGCGTGTCGGCCTTCGCGCCCGGAAAGCCGATCTGGGCCGTGCGGGCGCGGATCTTGGCGACGGGCATGTCCGGCATGCGCGCCGCCACATGGTCGTAAGCGGTCGCCTTGGGATTCAATTCGTCGAGCTGATGCTGCGCGAAGTAGGCGACATCCATGCGCGCGGGCGTGCGCATCCCGCCCTTCATGGGTTCGAGGCGGCCGCCGATGAGTTTGCAGAAGGTGGATTTGCCGTTGCCGTTGGAGCCGAGCAGCGCGATCCGGTCGTCCGGTGCGATCGTGAGATTGAGCCGGTCGAGCACGATGCGCTCGCCGTATCCGACCGCGCCGCCTTCCACCGTGATCAGGGGCGGCGCTGCGGGACGCTCGGGGCCCGGCAGGTTGAAGGGCAGCACATCCTCCTCGAGAATCGTGCTGATGGGCTCGAGCTTGGCGAGCCGCTTGACCCGGGACTGGGCCTGCCGGGCCTTGGAGGCCTTGGCCTTGAAGCGGTCGACGAAGGCCTGAAGGTGCTTCCGCTCGGCCTCCTGCTTGGCCTGCATCTTGGCGGTCAGCTC
>DASRWK010000027.1:0-1553 GCA_035776715.1 Microvirga sp. | reverse complement strand
GCCGCCCTGGAGGCACTCGTGCGGACCTACGCGGCCGAAACGGTGACGACGCCGGTCAAGGTGATGCTCCTGAGCCCGGGCCCCCTGCGCACGTCCATGCGCCGTGCCGCCATGCCGGGCGAGGACCCGTTAACCCTCAAGACGCCCGAGGACCTCGCGCCCCACATCGTGAAGCTCGCCCTGCCCGCGTGGACCGAGACCGGCAAGATCTACGACTTCGCGCAAGGCGGCCAAATCCTCACGCCGCAGATGCCGGCCTGAAGCACTCCCGGGACCCTCGCGCTCCCGGCGAAGGGCCGGGGATGACGAGAGAGGACCCGCAAGGCAAGCCCGGTCATGATAAGGTGAGCATGCTCACCGAAAACCGGAGGGGTCGGGAGAGCATGGAGCCTTTCCTTCCCGTCATCACCGGCTCGCGCCGATGATCCCGATCCAGAACAGCGCTGCGCCTCCGGAACTCATCGGACGCAGGACGGAGAGCCAGAGCGTATTCAGAAGGTCTGAGGAGTGAGGCCCTTCGGCACCTACGCGCCGTCACGACCGGCCTGGCCATCCCGACGAAGAAGAGCACCGCGCCTCAACCGACAGAGATCGCCGGCACAAGGCCGGTGATGACACGGAGGAAACCGGTTCCGCCGTTCACCTGGCCTTTGCCCTCTGCCCGCGGCTCCGCCGCAAAGGGCAAAGGCGGCGCGCGCCTACTTCCGGTCCTTGTCGTAAGGGTTCTGCCCCATGCGCAGGGACACGCGGATCGGAACGCCCGGCAGGTCGAAGGCCTCGCGGATGTTGTTGACCAGGTAGCGGGTGTAGCTCTTCGGCAGGGCGTCGAGCTGGTTGCCGAAGATGGCGAAATGCGGCGGGCGCGACTTCACCTGGGTCATGTAGCGGATCTTGATGCGGCGGCCCGAGACGGCGGGCGGCGGGTTGGCGTCGATGGCCTCCTGGAGCCACTGGTTGAGCTTCGCGGTCGAGATGCGCCGGTTCCAGGTCTCGTAGACCTGGAAAACCGCCTTCATGAGCGGGTCGATGCCGCTGCCCCCGAGCCCCGAGAGCGGCACCACGGGCGCGCCCTTCACCTGCGGCAACAGGCGGGCGGCCTTCTCCTTCAGCTCGGCCAGCAGACCCGGCTTGTCGGCCACGAGATCCCACTTGTTGAGGCCGATGACCAGGGCGCGGCCCTCCTGCTCGACCAGATCGACGATGGAGAGATCCTGTTTCTCGAAGG
Source organism: Microvirga sp. (assembly GCA_035776715.1). Lineage (GTDB taxonomy): Bacteria > Pseudomonadota > Alphaproteobacteria > Rhizobiales > Beijerinckiaceae > Microvirga. The sequence continues at coordinate 328 of DASRWK010000027.1, read as the reverse complement.
GAATTGTGGCGTCGAGCAGCACCACCACGACCTCGGCGAAACGCACCGCGCGCAGGGCATCCGCGACGGAGAGCTTCTCGAGCTTGTCCTCGACGCGGGCGCGCTTGCGCAGGCCCGCCGTGTCGAACAGCTTCACGGGCTTCCCGCGCCATTCCCAGTCGAGAGAGATGGAATCGCGGGTGATTCCGGCCTCGGGACCGGTGAGCAGGCGGTCCTCGCCCACCATGCGGTTGATGAGGGTCGACTTGCCCGCATTGGGGCGGCCGACGATGGCCACCTGCAGGGGCTTGTTCGGGTCGTCCTCCTCGTCCTCTGCATCGTTCGGATC
>DASRWK010000026.1:0-5781 GCA_035776715.1 Microvirga sp. | reverse complement strand
CCGAGAGCTGCCGATCGTCGGCAAGATTGCGCTGGGCTCTCTCAAGAACAAGCTCATCTATCTGCTGCCGGCCGCGCTGCTTCTCAGCTTCGCGGCACCCTGGGCGATCACCCCGCTGCTCATGATCGGCGGCGCCTACCTTTGCTATGAGGGATCGGAAAAGGTTTTCGAAGCCCTCTTCCCGCATGGCGCCCATCAGCATGAGGCCGCACTGGGCGAAGCGGTGCAGACCGCACAGAGCTTCGAGGACGAGAAGGTCAGCAGCGCCATCAAAACCGACTTCATCCTCTCCGCCGAGATCATGGCCATCACGCTCGGAACGGTTTCGGAGGCCTCGTCCTGGATGCAGGTGATGGTGCTGGCCGTGGTCGGAATCGGCATCACCGCCCTGGTCTATGGCGGTGTCGCCCTGATCGTGAAGGCGGATGATGCAGGCTTGGCGCTGGCCGCCAATGACCGTCCTGTTTCAGGCCTCTTGAGCCGCGGCGCGCCGAGCGCGCCCACCGGCGCCGACAGAACCCTGGCTCCCTTGACAAAGGGTTTCGGGCGCGGCCTCGTACGCGCGATGCCCGTTCTGCTGCGCATTCTCGGAATCGTGGGAACCGCCGCGATGGTCTGGGTCGGCGGCGGCATCATCATCCACGGCCTCGAAGGCTATGGCTTCACGTGGCTGGGCCACGCGATCCACGATGTCGCCGTTGCAGCGGCTCATGGAGCGCCGGCTTTCGGCGGGGCCGTGGAATGGCTCGTCACCGCTGCGGCTTCAGGCGTCTTCGGGCTCCTCCTGGGAGCCGTGCTGATCCCACTCCTCCACTACGTGGCTGTGCCGCTGGTGAGGATGTTGAGAGGCGGGAGCCGGAAGGCCGGGAAGCACACAGCCTGAAAGAGAAAAGGGCTTCTCGAAGAGCAGCCCTTTTGCTTCGTCATGCACGTGACAGCGGATGATCAGAGCTTTCCGAGCTTGAGAAACTGCGTCTCTCCGGAGGAGCCGTCCACACCGTCGTTGTCGGTGACGATATAGGCGTCGCCCGCCGCATCGATGGCGAAGCTCTCCACCTTGTCGAGCACATAGCCCTTCGGAGCCTGAAGATCGGGCAGCAGATCCCGAAGCTCGGTCTTCTTCACGAGCGGCAGCTCTCCACCGAGAGCCCGCGGCTCCATGTCGGAGATGGCAACCGAATAGAGCTTCTTGATCTTGGCCTTCTCGGCAATCTGGTTGTCGCGTTCGATGACGATCATGCGATCCCCTGCGGCCGTGATCTCCGACAGACCGACCCAGCCGGTCTCGGTCTTGTCGAGGGGATAGCGTACGGCGCCCCAGCTCTTGTCCGAGGGCTTGTAGGCGAGGAGCTTCACCGTCCCGTTGCCGTCATCAGCCCATTCGCGCTGCACGGCAAGCCACACGGTCTCGCTGTCGCCCGAGCCTGTGACGGTGACGCCCTCGAAACCGTAGTTCTTGGCGCCCTCCTCGAGCCCTGCGGGCAAGCCGATCTCCTCCCGGACCTCCCCCTTCGCGTCGACCTTGAGAAGGAGGTTCTTGAGACCCTTCCCGGGATTCCCTTCGGATGCCAGCCAGAATCCCCCGTCGCTCGCCAAGGCGATGCCTTCGAGATCGAGCTTCTCGGCGGCCTGGCCGTTGCGCGTCACAAGCACCTCTTCCGTGATCAATGCGGGTTTCCGGGTGGCGTCGACGACCAGGATGCGAGGCGCAGCCGGATAGGCGCTGTCGGTCACCGCATAGAGCTTGCCTGCCTGTGTCCTGTCCGCAACAGCTCCGGAAAGGGCTCCCCAGGCAATCGGCAGACCGTCGGACTTTCTGACGGAGCGGATCGTCGGATAAGCCGGCGCCGCCCGCTCGGCCCGCTGGTAGATCATCACGTGAGGCGCGGCTCCTCCCTCTCCGTGCAGATCGGTCTCGCTGGTGGCGACGAACAGGTCGCGGGATGGAATGGCCAGCAAACCTTCCGGCCCAATGCCCGTCGGCAGGATCTGGAGAAGCTCGGGAGCCGCGCCCGTGTCGCGGTACACGGCCACGACGGACGCACGCTCGGAACCGACGAAGATCAGACGGTCCTGACCGAAGAGACCAGTCTCGATGCCCTCGATTTCGATGCCCTTCTTGTTGCGCTTTTCGGGATAGTGGCCGAGAGAGACGATCTCGTGCTCCAGGCTTGCGCCGGATTCATACGCAACGGATCCATCCTTGTTGAAGATGGTGAAGCCCCGCGAGCCTCCCTTCCAGTCGCCTTCGTTGGCGGTCACGAAGCGGTCGGCGTCGAGCCAGCGCACGGCATCGGGCTCACGAGGAACGCCGTCCAGCGCGCCGGTCAGGTCGATCCTGCCATCCTTCTTCGTATCGATGTTCCTCAGGTCGACCTGGCCGGCGGAGAAATGCGTCTCGACCTGGGCGGTCTTTCCGTCCACCACGACGATGTGATTGTTCTCCTGCAATGTCACGACGATCTTACCCTCGCTCGACACGTCGACGAACTCGGGCTCGGGATCCTCGCCGGCGACACTCGCAAGGTTCGTCATATCGACGGTCCTAAGGGCAGCGCAATCGAGTTCGTCACCGTCGAGCGAGCCGACCACCAGCGCACCTGCGGGCAATTGCGGCAGCGCGCCGTCATTGAGGTCTTCGTTGCGTTCGTTCTCGATGGCGATGGCAAGGATTCCGGCGTTCGCAGCAATCGAGTCAGGTTGCCCGGGCAATGAGCATTCGGCGGAAATCTTCCGGCTCGCCAGATCCACCCGCAAGAGCTTCCCGCCTGGGTTGGTGAAGCTCTCGGAAGTATTGACGGCCACGTAGGCGGCCTTGCCCACCACCTTCACCGAAGTCGGCTCGCCGCCGAGGACCAGCATACCACCGGCCTTGGGCTGTGCGGGATCGGCGATGTCGATGAAGCCCAGCGCCTTGCGTGGACTATCCGTGTAGACGAGGAGCCTGCCGTCCTCGCTCGCGGAAATGATCTCGGCCACCGTCTCCGCCTTCATGTCGGCATCGGCCAGCAGGTTGGCGGTGATCGGGAAGCTTGCGATGCGATCGAAATACTCGGCGGCCGATGCGCCGAGAGCGGTGCCGGACAGGAGAATGGCGGCAAGCGCGCCGACGACAAGAGAACGGTGCATGATATCCCCGCGACATGGTTGAGCTTGGCGGGGCTGTTCTGCGTCAGTCCCATGACGGCGGGATGACGGTCGGGAAGAGAACTCCGCGCTCTTCCCATGCCGGCTCTTTTGTACCATATTCGTTCTATGGCCAAATCACCCAAGAAGCCCAAGCTTTCCACCGGGAAGGCGTCCAAACCTGAGCTGAAGCCGCTGGATCCCTATCTGGCCGATCTTCTCAATCCCGCCGTCAACCGGGAGCGGGAAGCGGCGGAGGGCTTTGCGGAGCGCGCTCAGGAAACCTTCATCCATGGCGACGTCGCGGATGTGGACCCGGCGCTTGCCAAGAAGCTGGGCCTGAAAGGTCCCGACGACGGCCCGGATGTCCCGAGCGAGCTTGGCGACGTGTCGCCCGGGTCCGGCGTGTCGGCGACGGTCGACGCGCTCACCAAGCTGCTGACGGAAGGCGATCCGCGTTTCAAGAACGGCAAGCCCTGGGTGCCCCACCGCCCGCCGCGTCCCGAGAAGTCGGAAGGCGGCATTCCGTTCAAGATCAAATCCGATTTCACTCCCTCCGGCGACCAGCCGCAGGCGATCCGCGAACTCGTGGACGGCGTGCGCCGCAACGAGCGCGATCAGGTCCTGCTCGGCGTCACCGGCTCGGGCAAGACCTTCACCATGGCCAAGGTGATCGAGGAGACGCAGCGCCCCGCCCTCATCCTCGCACCCAACAAGACCCTGGCGGCGCAGCTCTACGGCGAGTTCAAGTCGTTCTTCCCCGACAACGCGGTGGAATACTTCGTTTCGTATTACGACTATTACCAGCCCGAGGCCTATGTGCCGCGCTCGGACACCTTCATCGAGAAGGAATCCTCCATCAACGAGCAGATCGACCGCATGCGCCACTCGGCGACGCGCGCGCTGCTCGAGCGTGACGACGTGATCATCGTCGCATCCGTGTCGTGCATCTACGGCATCGGTTCGGTGGAAACCTACACGGCCATGACCTTCTCGCTGAAGGTGGGCGAGCGCATCGAGCAGCGCCAGCTCATCGCGGATCTGGTGGCCTTGCAGTACAAGCGCATCCAGAGCGATTTCGCGCGGGGCACCTTCCGGGTGCGTGGCGACGTGATCGAGTTGTTTCCGGCCCACTTGGAGGACCGCGCCTGGCGCATCGGCCTGTTCGGAGACGAGATTGAGAGCATCGTCGAGTTCGATCCTCTCACGGGCAAGAAGACCAACGACCTCTCGTTCGTGAAGGTCTACGCGAACTCGCACTACGTGACGCCACGCCCGACCCTCCAGCAGGCCGTCAAAGGCATCCAGGACGAGCTGCAGCATCGTCTGCTGGAGCTCGCCCGCATGGGCCGCCTGCTCGAGGCCCAGCGGCTGGAGCAGCGCACGCAGTTCGACCTCGAGATGATCGAAGCCACCGGCGTGTGCAACGGCATCGAGAACTACTCGCGCTATCTCACGGGCCGCAAGCCCGGCGAGCCGCCGCCGACGCTGTTCGAATACCTTCCCGACAACGCCCTCGTGTTCACGGACGAGAGCCACGTAACCGTGCCGCAGATCGGCGGCATGTATCGCGGCGACTTCCGCCGCAAGGCGACGCTCGCGGAATACGGCTTTCGTCTCCCTTCCTGCCTCGACAACCGCCCCTTGCGTTTCGAGGAATGGGACGCCATGCGCCCGCAATCGATCCACGTCTCGGCAACGCCGGGCAAGTGGGAGATGGAACAGACCGGCGGCGTGTTCGTGGAGCAGGTCATTCGCCCGACGGGTCTCGTCGACCCGGTCGTGGAAATCCGCCCCGCGCGCAGCCAGGTCGACGATCTGCTGCACGAGGTGAAGGAGCTTTCCGCGAAGGGATACCGCACGCTCGTGACCACGCTCACCAAGCGCATGGCGGAGGACCTCACGGAATACCTCCACGAGAACGGGGTGCGCGTGCGCTACATGCACTCCGACATCGACACGCTCGAGCGCATCGAGATCATCCGCGACCTGCGTCTCGGCGCCTTCGACGTGCTCATCGGCATCAACCTGCTGCGCGAAGGTCTCGACATTCCCGAATGTGCGCTCGTGGCCATTCTCGATGCGGACAAGGAAGGCTTCCTGCGCTCCGAGACCTCGCTCGTGCAGACCATCGGCCGCGCGGCGCGAAACGTGGAGGGCAAGGCCATCCTCTACGCGGATCAGATCACCGGCTCCATGGAGCGCGCGATCGCGGAGACGAACCGCCGCCGCGAGAAGCAGCTCGCCTACAATGCCGCGCACGGCATCACGCCGCAGAGCGTGAAGAAAAACATCGCGGACATCCTGGAGAGCGTCTACGAGCGCGACCATGTCTCGGTCGACACGGGCCTCGCCGACAAGACGGTCGGCCACAACCTTAAGGCCGTTATCGCCGATATGGAGAAGCGCATGCGCGAGGCGGCCGCGAACCTCGAGTTCGAGGAAGCCGCGCGGTTGCGCGACGAGCTCAAGCGCCTGCAAGCCACCGAGCTTGCCATCAGCGACGATCCGATGGCGCGCCAGAGCGACGTGGAGAAGGATGCGGGCAAATACGGCGGCTCGCGCAAATATGGCCGCAACGCCAACCTGCCGCCGAAGGGCCTGCCCCCGTCGGCGGAGGGCGCAAGCGAGGGCGACGAGGATTCGAATTCCTAC
>DASRWK010000025.1:0-8352 GCA_035776715.1 Microvirga sp. | reverse complement strand
AGTTCAAAGGTGATGTGATGGCGACCGTTAAGGTGACCGACGCGAGCTTTGCGCAGGACGTCCTGCAATCCTCCGAGCCCGTCGTGGTCGATTTCTGGGCCGAATGGTGCGGCCCCTGCCGCATGATCGGCCCGGCCCTGGAAGAGATTTCCGATGAGATGGCCGGCAAGGTGAAGATCGCGAAGGTGAATGTGGACGAGAACCCGCAGATCGCGTCGCAGCTCGGCATCCGCTCGATCCCGGCCCTCATGATGTTCAAGGACGGCCAGATGGTGGCCCAGAAGATCGGCGCTGCCCCCAAGGGTGATCTTACCAAGTGGATCCAGGCTTCCGCCTGAAACGCGCCGTCCCGGATTCTTGTGAGAAGGGGCCGCTCGGCCCCTTTTTGCTGCTCCGCTCCACGGGCCTACTCGGCCGTCGTGGGATCGATCATGGTGCGGACCCGCGAGATCCGGTCCGCCGGAAGCCCGCCGCGCTTGGCATGTTCTCGAATGAGGTCCTCGCTCGGCGCGCGGTAGACGCAGTAGATCTTGTCGTCGGTCACGTAGCTGTGGACCCATTGGATCTCAGGCCCCAACTCCCGCAGAACGCCGCAGGAGGTCTGAGACGCTCCCTTCAGATCCTCGGCAGACGAGTTGCCTACGCTAGGCATGTTTCGCTCGATCACGAATTGAGGCATGTGCCTGTCGCCGGACATGCCGGCGCCTCCCTCACGGGCTGAATCGACCCAGGACGCCCGGAAGGTTCCGCCTCGCCGACCGGATTGGCAAATGCGCAAACGGGTTACCGGGGAGCGGAGACAGGTCTTAGGCGACCGCTTCCGGGGCCATATAGATGATTTCCCATATATGCCCATCGAGGTCGCTGAAGCTGCGCCCGAACATGAACCTGTGATCCTCCGGCTCCCTCACCTCGCGGCCGCCCTGCGCCAGGGCTCTGTCGATCATTTGGTTCACCCGTGCCCTGCTCTCCACCGAGAGACAGGTGAGCACCTCGGTCATCCGGGCGGTGTCGGCGACAGGCCTGCGGGCGACCTCCCGGAACTTCGCCTCAGTGAGCAGCATGACGAAGATCTCATCAGAGATCGCCATGCAGGCGGCGGTGTCGTCGCTGAGCTGCGGATTGAAGCCGAAGCCGACCGCCTGGAAAAAGCGCACCGACCGCTGCAGGTCCTTCACCGGCAGGTTGACGTAGATTTTGGTGGCCATGGCCGCTTTCCTTATTCGGGCAGCGTTCCATTGGCTGCCAGCACCTCACCTGCCAGATAGAGCGAACCGCAGATCAGGACACGGGGTGGGCGGTCCCAAACGTAGTTGTGCAGCGAAGCCAGAGCGGTTTCGACGCTCGGCGCAACCGAGGTGGTGAGTCCCACGCTGGCCGCGATGGCAGCCACTTCCTCGGCCGGGCGCGCGGCAATCTGGCCCGCGATCGGCACCGCGATCACCTCGCGGGCGAGGCCCGCAAAGTTCTTGAAGAAGGCCTGGGAATCCTTCGTGCCGAGCATGCCGGTAATCAGCACCAGCGGCGCATCGCTGCGCTCGCTCTGATCGGCCATCGCGGCAGCCAGAACGCGCCCACCATCGATGTTGTGTCCGCCGTCGAGCCACAGCTCGCAGTCCCGCGGCGCGACCTCGGGCAGACGGCCCTTCGAGAGACGCTGCAGGCGCCCGGGCCATTCCGCGCGGGTGAGGCCCGCCTCGAAGGCAGATGTCTCGAACTGCTCGAACCCGGCGGCGCGCAACGCCGCGATGGCAGTGCCCGCATTGGTGAACTGATGCCGTCCGATCAGCTTCGGACGGGGCAGGTCGAGCAGGCCTTTCTCGTCCTGATAGACGAGACGGCCGCCCTCTTCATGCACGGAGAAATCCTGCTGGCCGACGAGCAGAGGCCACGCACCGATTCGCTCCGCCTCCTCGCGCAGGGTCCGGTCGGCCTCCAGATAATCCTGCGGCGCGATCACGGCCGGGCAGCCACGCTTGAAGACGCCTGCCTTCTCCCTGGCGATGGCATCGAGTGTCGTGCCGAGATATTCCGCATGATCGTGGCCGATGGGCGTCACCACGGCGGCGGCGGGCTTGTCGACCACGTTCGTCGCGTCGAAGCGTCCTCCCAGGCCCACTTCGAGCAGCAGCACGTCGGCTGGCTCTTCCGCGAAGATCAGCAAGGCGGCCGCGGTGGTGATCTCGAACACGGTGATCGGCTCGCCCGCATTCACCGCCTCGCAGCGGCGGAAGGCCTCGACGAGACGATTCTCGGTCACGTATTGCCCCCCGCCGAAGCGGCCGAGACGAATGCGCTCGTGAAAGCGGACGAGATGCGGCGAGGTATAGACGTGAACGGCAAGGCCCGCGCTTTCCAGGATCGCCCGCATGAAGGCGATGGTGGAGCCCTTGCCGTTGGTACCGGCCACATGGATGACGGGCGGCAGGCGGCGCTCGGGATGACCGAGCTGCGCGAGCAGCCGCTGAATGCGCCCGAGCGACAGGTCGATGGTCTTCGGGTGCAGGGCGAGAAAACGCGCGATCAGCGCATCGGAAGAGTCCAACGCCCTGTCCTCACTTACTCGGCCGCAGCCGCAACGGCCGTCGTGGTCGTCGTGCTTTCGGTCGGAGCCGCCGCAGGAGTCTTGGTGAAGAGGCGCGACAGGCGGGCGATCGTGGCCTTCAGGTCATGTCGATGCACCACCATGTCCACCATGCCGTGCTCCTTCAGGTATTCGGAGCGCTGGAAGCCGTCGGGCAGCTTCTCGCGGATGGTCTGCTCGATCACGCGCGGTCCGGCGAAGCCGATGAGCGCTCCGGGCTCGGCGAGATGCACGTCGCCCAGCATCGCATAGGATGCGGTCACGCCGCCGGTGGTGGGGTTCGTGAGCACGACGATATAGGGAAGGCGCGCATCGCGCAGGCGGCGGACCGCCACCGTGGTCCGCGGCATCTGCATGAGGGAGAGAATGCCTTCCTGCATGCGCGCGCCGCCCGAGCCCGCGAAGAGCACGTAGGGTGTCCTCTTGTCGAGGGCGGTCTCGGCGCCCTTGACGAAGGCCTCGCCGGCCGCCATGCCGAGCGAGCCGCCCATGAAGCCGAAATCCTGCACGGCGATGGTCATCGGCAGTTCCTCGACACGGCCGAAGCCCACCTTGAAGGCGTCCTGCTGGCCGGTCTTGGCGCGGGCATCCTTCAGGCGGTCGATGTAGCGCTTCTCGTCGCGGAACTTCAGCGGATCGACGGCTACTTCCGGCAGCGGCACGTCGAGCCAGGTGCCGCCGTCGAACATGAGCTGCAGACGCTGGGTGGCCGAGATGCGCATGTGGTGGTTGGAGCCGGGGATCACCCACTGGTTCGCTTCCACGTCCTTATGAAAGACCACCTGTCCCGTATCCGGGCACTTGATCCAGAGATTGTCCGGCGTCTCGCGCTTGAAGAGCGTCTTGATCTTCGGACGGACGACTTCGGAAATCCAGTTCATCTCAATCTATCCTCTCGTCATGACCGGGCCTGTCCGGGTCATGACGTCCGTTGTTTCCTTAAGCGGCCGCGCGCTTTGCCACCGAGCGCACGCCTTCGCTCAATTCCTTCACTAAGGTGGTGACGGCCTCGACCGAGCGCGAGGTGGCGCAGTCCTGGTCGTCGAGGGTCCCCTTCAGCGCATCGATGAGCGCCGACCCCACCACCACGCCGTCGGCCCCTTCAGCCACCGCCGCCGCATGGGCGCCGCTCTTCACGCCGAAACCCACCACGACCGGCAGGGGGGTATGCTGCTTGATGCGCTCCACCGCCGAGGCGACCTTGCCGAAATCGGGCGTCGCCGCGCCGGTGATGCCGGTGATCGAAACGTAGTAGACGAACCCCGCCGTGTTGGCGAGCACCGCCGGGAGGCGGTGATCGTCCGTCGTCGGGGTGGCGAGGCGGATGAAAGCGAGGCCCGCCCTGAGGGCGGGAAGGCACAATTCGTCGTCCTCCTCCGGCGGAAGATCGACGACGATAAGGCCGTCGACGCCAGCCTCCTTCGCATCGCACAAGAAGCGGTCGACCCCGTAGACGAAGATCGGGTTGAAATAGCCCATCAGGATCACGGGTGTGTCCTGATCTTCTGCCCGGAAGCGGCGGACGAGGTCGAGGGTCTTCGCCGTGTCCTGGCCGACTTTAAGGGCGCGCAGGCCCGCCGCCTGGATCGCCGGGCCGTCGGCCATGGGATCGGTGAAGGGCAGGCCGAACTCGACGATGTCGGCCCCCGCCTTGGGCAGGCTCCTCAGGATGGCGAGGGAGGTCTCCGGATCCGGGTCACCGGCCATGACGTAGGTGACGAGTGCGGCGCGGCCTTCCGCACGGCATTGTTCAAAACGGGCTTCGATGCGCTTGGTCATGGGCGGGTCTTTAGCACGGGAAGGAGGGTCTGTGGACAGCGATATTCAATCAGCCCAGGCGGAGAGCTGCCTCAGCGAACCTAGGCTTTCCTGCCGAACGGGAATGGATCACGCTTGGCCTGATCCACGGCGCTGAGGAAGTCTTGCCACATCGCAGGATCCGAAGGCGTGCTGCGGGGCGTCAGGGTCAAAGCTTGTTCCCCAGATGCTCGGCGATCTGGAACAGGTCCTTGTCGCCGCGGCCGCTGATATTGACCACCATCAGGTGATCCTTCGGCTTCTGCGGCGCGAGCTCGATGACCTTGGCGAGGGCATGGCTGGGCTCCAGGGCAGGCAGGATGCCCTCGAGCCGCGAGCAGAGCTGGAAGGCCTCCAGCGCCTCCTCGTCGGTGGCGGAGATGTATGTCACGCGGCCCATCTCGTGCAGCCAGGCATGCTCGGGACCGATGCCAGGATAATCGAGACCGGCCGAGATCGAATGGGCGTCATTGATCTGGCCGTCATGGTCCATGAGCAGATAGGTGCGGTTGCCGTGCAGCACGCCCGGGCGGCCTCCGGTGAGCGAGGCCGCATGGAGCTTGTCGAGGCCGTGGCCAGCGGCCTCCACCCCGTAGATCTCCACCCCCTTGTCGTCCAGGAAGGGGTGGAAAAGCCCGATGGCGTTGGAGCCGCCGCCGATGCAGGCCACGAGCGAGTCCGGCAGGCGGCCCTCCGCCTCCATCATCTGCTTGCGGGTCTCCTCGCCGATGACGCACTGGAAATCGCGCACCATGGCCGGATAGGGATGCGGGCCCGCCACGGTGCCGATGCAGTAGAAGGTGTCGGCGACATTGGTGACCCAGTCGCGCAATGCCTCGTTCATGGCGTCCTTCAGCGTCCTCGTCCCGGACTGCACGGGCACGACCTTGGCGCCCAGCATGTTCATGCGGAACACGTTGGGCTTCTGCCGCTCCACGTCCACGGCGCCCATGTAGACGATGCACTCCAGCCCGAAGCGCGCGCAGAGCGTGGCGGTGGCGACACCGTGCTGGCCCGCGCCGGTTTCGGCGATGATGCGCTTCTTGCCCATACGGCGGGCGAGAAGGATCTGGCCCAGGACGTTGTTCACCTTGTGGGCGCCGGTATGGTTCAGCTCTTCGCGCTTGAAGTAGATCTTGGCCCCGCCGAGATGGTCGGTCATGCGCTCCGCGAAGTAGAGCGGGCTCGGACGGCCGATATAATGCTTGGAGAAATACTCCATGTCGGCGTGGAAGGCCGGATCGTTCTTGGCCTCGTCATAGGCCTTTTCCAGCTCCAGGATATTCGGCATCAGGGTCTCGGCGACGAAGCGTCCGCCGAACTGGCCGAAGTGCCCGCGCTCGTCGGGACCGGTGCGGAAGGAATTGGGTTGGGCTTGAGCTGACACGGCCTGTCCTGCTTAACGGTTGAGCATTTCCCGGGAAGGGAGCTGCCGGCTTTCCGGAAGGAAATGCGTTCTTCCTCTATGACTGGGCAGCGAATGCTGTCCGGGCTGCCTTGATGAAGGCTTCGATCCTGGCCGGGTCCTTCAGGCCCGGTCCGCTCTCCACCCCCGACGAGACGTCGACCGCTTTCGGCCTCGTGAGCCTGATGGCCTCCGCCACGTTGTCGGGGTTGAGCCCTCCTGACAACATGATGGGCAGAGCCGGGTCAAGCCCGTTCAGGAGCCTCCAGTCGAAGGAGATGCCGTTGCCGCCGGGCAAGGCCGCCGCCGTGCGGGGCGGCTTGGCGTCGAGCACGAGGTGCTCGGCACCCTTCGCATAGGAGGAAAGAGCCTCCAGATCGCTCTTGTCCGCAACGCCGAGGGCCTTCATGACCGGACGCCGGACGATTGCGCGGATTTCGGCGACGCGCTCGGGCGTCTCGCTCCCATGCAGCTGGATCAGGTCAGGGTTGATGGCCTCGACGGCCTGCGCAATGTCCTCGTCGCCGGGATCGACCAGCAGCACGACACGCTTGGCGCGGCCCTTCGCCTGCAGGGACAGGCGGTGACCGAGATCGAGGGTCACGTGGCGGGGGCTCTTCGGAAAGCGCACGAAGCCCACCATGTCCGCGCCGGCGTCCAGCGCGGCCGCGAGGGTTTCGGGGGTCGAGAGCCCGCAGATCTTGATCAAAGTGTCCATTGTTTCATTTTACAACGGATTGGCCTGCGAACGCCACACCAGCATTGCCGCAGCCAGATCCTCCAGCGCCGTGCCCACCGACTTGAAGACGGTGATCACCTTGTCGCCGCGCTGCGGCGGATTGCGGCAGAGGTCGAATAGTGTGCCGCGCACATGGCCTTCCGGGATCGCACCCTTCTGGATCGAGACGGCGACATCCCCGCCCTCGAATGTGGCGGCCTCCGTATCGACATAGACCTGGGCCCGGCGCAGGGCCTCGTCGTCCGCCTCCCGCATCTTCAGATTGAAGGCGCCGACCAGATCGAGATGAGAACCCTCCTTCAGCCAGGCGCCCTGCACGATAGGCGCGGTGGAGAGCGTGGCGCAGGAGACGAGATCGGCCTCCCGCACTGCTGCTTCGAGATCCGCGACGGCTGTCACGGGTAAACCTTCGGCGCGAAGCTCCGCCGCCAGAGCCTCGGCCTTCTCGGGCCGATGATTCCACAGGGACACCTCACGGATGGGCCGCTGGCTCAGATGGGCCCGGATGAGGAAAGGCGCGAGCGCGCCCGATCCCACCATCACCATGCGGCTCGAATCAGCACGGGCCAGATGCCGGGCCGCGAGTGCGGAAGCAGCGGCCGTGCGCCAGACCGTGAGCCGGGTGCCGTCGAGAACGGCGACCGGAGCGCCCGTCTCGCCGTCCATGAGAAGATACGAGCCCATGACGCTGGGAAGGTTCCGCGTGCTGTTCTCCGGAAACACGGAGACCACCTTCACGCCGACGAAGCCGCCTTGAGTGGCAGGCCCCGTCCATGACGGCATCAGCAACAACGTGCCGTGCCCTCCCGCGCGCTCGATGTCGTGATGGTGCCGCACTGGCGTAACCGTGTCGCTGCGAAAGGCATCGCCCAAGGCATCGACCAGAGTAGGAAAAGTGAGAGCCCGATCGATCTCGGCGGAGGAAATGACGCGCATGGCCAATCGTCGTTTCGGAAGGAGCTAGAGGCTCTGGGACTGCGGAGACGGCAATGTTGCCGGCAGGCCCGCCGCCGCGTTCTGGCTGCGCAGGCGTTCAGTCTCGTGACGCAGCTGCCGTGCCTCGCGCCGGAGCTGACGCCGCGACTTGCGATTCTTACCCTGGGACAGCCAGCTCGCCGTTCCGCCGATGACGACGCCGACCATGACGGCGGCGAAGATCACCGCAAAGAGCGGCAGCTGAGCCGCGAATTCGGGCGCTTCTTGCGAGAACGGATCCAGAGACAGGGTCACCGGAGCGCGGTTCGCGACCGCGAGCAGCACAACCAGGATCGCGACCGGCAGGAGAATGAGCGCCTTCAGAAAGCGAATCACGAGCACCTCTTAAACCGTTACTGGGCCGCGGCCGCTTTCAGCACCTTGGATGCCGGAGCATTGAGCCGCTGACGCATTTCCTTGCCCGTCTTGAAGACGGGAACGACCTTCTCGGAGATGGAAACGGATTCGCCTGTGCGCGGGTTGCGGCCCGTGCGGGCGTCCCGCTTCTTTACGGAGAACGCCCCGAAGCCACGCAGCTCGACCCGATCCCCCCGAGCCAGCGCATCCGCGATGGTGTCGAGAATCGCGTTCACGATCTTCTCCACGTCGCGTTGATACAAATGCGGGTTCTGCTCGGCAATCTTGAGCACCAGTTCTGATTTGATCATGGAAAGGCTATATCTTTGACGCTGCTTTATTTTTCGGAAGGGTGCCAGACGGCCAGCAGCCCGTCAAGCTGTGCTGCCTCAACGTGAGTATCTACCCGGCGCAGGGCTTGGGCGGCCCTTTCGAAGCCGAGGAGATCCACCGTCGTGGCCACCGTGGCGAGGATGGAGAAGTCGCGGCCGGAGC
>DASRWK010000024.1:0-2197 GCA_035776715.1 Microvirga sp. | reverse complement strand
GCCGGATGGATGACCAGCGATCGCGTGTCGCCGATATTGGCCAAGTGGGAGAACAGCTTGAGGTTGGAGACCAGCTTCACGCCCGCTTCGTAGCCGCCTTTCAGGCCGAACGTGAAGACTGCGCCTGCGCCTTTCGGGCAGTACTGCTTGGCGAGGTTGTGATAGCGGTCGGAGCGCAGGCCCGGATAGCTGACCCAGGATATCTTGCTGTGGTTCGCCAGATGCTCGGCAACCGCCAGGGCGTTGTCCGAATGGCGCTGCATGCGAAGCGGCAGAGTCTCGATGCCGTTGAGGATCAGGAAAGCGTTGAAGGGCGAGAGCGCGGGGCCAAGGTCACGCAGGCCGAGCACGCGAGCCGCGATGGCGAAGCCGAAATTGCCGAAGGTTTCCCCCAGCACCATTCCGCCATATTCGGGCCGCGGCTTCGAGAGCATCGGGTAGCGATCGTCGCCTGCGAAGTTGAACGAGCCGCCATCCACGATCAGGCCGCCCACCGAGTTGCCGTGCCCGCCAAGGAACTTGGTGGCGGAATGCACGATGATGTCGGCACCGTGCTCGAACGGGCGGATCAAATAGGGGCTCGCCATCGTGTTGTCGACGATGAACGGAATGCGATGCTTCTTCGCAATGGCAGCAATGGCCTGCAGATCGACGATCACGCCCCCCGGGTTGGCAATCGATTCAACGAAGATCGCCTTCGTGCGGGGAGTGATGGCCGCCTCGAAGCTCGACGGGTCGTCGGAATCCGCCCAGACCACGTTCCAGCCGAAATTCTTGTAGGCATGGTTGAACTGGTTGATCGAGCCGCCATAGAGTTTCCGGGCTGCGATGAACTCATCGCCCGGCTGGAGCAGGGTGTGGAAGGTCAGGAACTCGGCGGCGTGGCCCGAGGCCACCGCAAGCGCCGCCGTGCCGCCCTCGAGGGCCGCCACGCGCTCCTCCAGCACGGAGCACGTCGGGTTGCCGATGCGCGAATAGATGTTGCCGAAAGCCTGCAGGCCGAAGAGGGAAGCTGCATGATCCACGTCGTCGAACACGAAGGACGTGGTCTGATAGATCGGCGTCGCACGGGCGCCGGTCGCGGCATCCGGGGCAGCCCCCGCGTGAATGGCAAGCGTGTCGAAGCCCGGCAAACGGTCAGTCATGGCAGGTGCCCTTTTCCTCTCGAGGATGATGTTCTGTTCTCTTTAAAGAACGAAACGTTCTTCCGGTCAAGGAGGCCCTGGCGGCTCATCCCCCGCCGTCCCCGGCCTTGTGCCGGGGATCCACGTCATTGCTCCGCGGCGGTTCCCGAGACCAGGGTGGCTTGATCGAGCCGGCCATGACGCGAAAGGACTGGAACCGATACCCTGTCAGGGCCGGTTGAGGCCGAGCTTCTGGAAGCCTTTGCCGGAGAGGACCGGCTTCTTCGCGCTGAGCATCCGCGAATTCACACCCTGCCAGGAAATCTCGCCGGAGAGGCGTCCGAACTCGATCTTGGGGCAGCGGTCCATCACGACCTTGATGCCCCTGGCCTCGGCCTTCGCGGCTGCTTCGTCGTTGCGGACCGAGAGCTGCATCCAGATCACCTTCGGCAGAGGATCGAGCGCGAGGGCTTCGTCCGTGATCGGCCCTGCCGCTTCCGAGTTGCGGAAGATCTCGACCATGTCGATGGGGCCCGGCACCTCCGCGAGAGAGCCGTAGACTTTTTTACCGAGCAGTTCGGTGCCTGCGATTCCCGGATTGACGGGAATGACGTCGTAGCTCCGCTCCAGCAGGTATTTGGTGACGATCCAACTCGGACGGGCGGGATTCGCCGAGGCTCCCACGAGCGCGATGGTCTTCACGCTGTTGAGAATGCCGCGGATGTAATCGTTCGGGTAATTGCTGTGATCCATGGCGAGAACGTATGGGATAGGGCAGGGCAGTTCAATGAGCATTTGAAGCATGGCATCCCATCACCCGATCATGACCAAGGAAGACCTGATCGCCTTCCTGGACCGGGAGTTTCCCCAGATCCATATGGGCGGTCAGACCTACTTCCTCGAGGAAATCGGGCCGCTCTCCGCGCGGATGCGCATGGACTATCACGACCGGCATCTTCGTCCTGGCGGCACCATTTCCGGCCCGTCCATGATGGGCCTCGCGGATCTCGCCCTCTATGCCGCCATCCTGGCTCATATCGGCCCGGTGGCGCTTGCCGTTACCACGAGCCTCA
>DASRWK010000023.1:0-2235 GCA_035776715.1 Microvirga sp. | reverse complement strand
GGAAGCGCCGCCGATGATGTCGAGTCCCCCCTCCGTCGTGCGCTCCTCCCGCTTTTCCGGCACGAGGCAGCAGGCATGGGGATGGATGCGCATGGCGATCTCGATCATCTCCGGGGTTGCCGCCATCTCGAAGTTCAGAGGCACGAAGAGCTGTCGCTTCAGGCGCTCCATATCCTGATCACGGATATGGCGTCTGTCCTCCCGAAGATGGGCCGTAATCCCGTCGGCGCCAGCGAGCACGGCCATATGGGCGGCCCGGATCGGGTCGGGATGAATGCCCCCTCGGGCATTCCGGACGGTTGCGACGTGATCGATGTTGACGCCGAGGCGGAGAGGAAGAGCTTTCATGAGCCTGTTTGTACCAGAGAGCGGACAGATTCCTAGCGCGGAGTCGGCGCGCAGGGTGGCCCGTCACTGGCGGAAACCGATTGCCTCGCCGGCGCGACGTTGTTAGTAACTTTGTTTCATCAGCTCGGGATGTCGGCGATGCTCCGCACAATCACGCTGGTCATCAGCGGAATCAACACGGCTCTCTTGCTCTGGCTCCTCACTGTCGCAATTCTTGTGACGAGTTCGGAACGGGCGACAGCCTTTATCATCTTCCCGAGCGCGGCCTTTCTGCTGTTGACGGTGCCGGCCTTCGTTCTGGCCCTGAAGAGACGCTTCCTCGGGCTTGCGCTAGCCCTCGCACTGCTTTCTCTTGTCTCCATCGTCCTAGTCGCCTGATCCCCTTGCCATCCCAAGCCAAATCGACTATAGCCCCCGCTTCGCGTTCGCTCCGGCCGGGGGCTGAACGGACGGTGTGGCCTGCCGCACAGGGTTTTCGGACCCGTCGTCCCGTGTCTCCGCCTTCGACAACCGCTCGGGCCTTGCAGGCTCGAAGGGCTTGGCGCCGTTCGGACGCGCGAACCCGGCCTGAACACTCACCCAAAACGGTGCTTAGGCCTGAACCTCAAACCTGAGAAAGGCCCATTATGCCTCTCTACGAGCATATCTTCCTGGCTCGCCAGGACGTGACGCCCCAGCAGGTCGAAGCAATGGTCGACCAGTACAAGGGCGTTATCGAGCAGAACGGCGGCAACGTCGAGAAGACCGAGATGTGGGGCGTGAAGTCCCTCGCCTACCGCATCAAGAAGAACCGCAAGGCGCACTTCACTATGTTCAACCTCAACGCTCCCGCCAACGCGGTTGCCGAGATGGAACGTCAGATGCGCATCAACGAAGACATCCTTCGCTTCATGACCATCAAGGTCGACGAGCTCGAGACCGAGCCGTCCGTGATGATGCAGAAGCGTGACCGTGACGAGCGCAAGGACCGCGAGCGCCGTGAGCGCGACGGCGGCTTTGAAGGCGGCGAAGGCGAGGAGGCTTAATCATGGCATTTGGTGCTGGTGGCGGCGGTGGCCGTCGTCCGTTCTTCCGTCGTCGCAAGACCTGCCCGTTCTCGGGCCCGAACGCGCCGAAGATCGACTACAAGGACACGAAGCTCCTGTCCCGCTACATCTCGGAGCGCGGCAAGATCGTTCCTTCGCGCATCACGGCCGTGTCGGCCAAGAAGCAGCGTGAGCTCGCCCAGGCGATCAAGCGCGCCCGCTTCCTGGGCCTGCTGCCCTACGTGATCCGCTAATCGATTCTTGGGCGGGCCGCGCTTTCCCGCGGCCCGCCTGTCACTTTCGCCCAGCGGTGGAAACCCGCCGGGCCAGTTGGGGCAACCGGCCCCTAACCCTGCCGGCGAGCAGCGGGACAGCGAGAACCATGAACTTTATCGCAACAGGCATCGGCGCGGGCCTCGTCTCGGCCCTTCTGACAGTGGTGGTGGTCAAGGAGACCATGCTGGCTGTCCTGCTTGCCATGCTTGCTCCACTCCCCATTCTGATCGTCGCGCTCGGCTGGAATCATCGCTCGGGGCTCGTTGCCACGCTCGTGGGCGGTCTGGCCATAGCGGTTTTTACGGGCTCGTCCGTCAGCGCCATCGGCTTCGTGGCCATCACCGGCCTCCCCGCCTGGTGGCTCGCCTACCTGGCCCTGCTCGGACGCCAGGATGCCGACGGCAGGATGGAGTGGTATCCCATCGGGCGCCTCCTCGCCTGGGTCGCCGCCACGGCAGCGGTCACCATCGTGGCCACGGGCGTGATCTCTTCGAACGGTGACTACAGTGCCTTTCAGGCGCGCTCGCGTCAGATCTCCGAAGCCTTCGTGGCCCTCGTCTTCGAGGCTCCCCAGCAGGGCGCCGAG
>DASRWK010000022.1:0-3734 GCA_035776715.1 Microvirga sp. | reverse complement strand
GGCCCGTGATCACAGGTACCCTTGCGGCGGAAGACCTGGACCTCACCGATCTCTTCGTACCTTTCGCTCAGGCACGCACCTCCTCCGGATCATGGAGCGAGGAAACGCTCGATCTCGCCCATGTCACGGGCAGCGATCTCGATCTGCGTCTCTCGGCCGCCTCGGCTCGGCTGGGGAAGCTGCGCGTCGAGGACATGGCCGCTAGCGTTCTCGTCCGTCCTGGAGAGATAGAAGCCTCCATCGGCCGCGCCGGCTTTCACGACGGCAGCCTGAAGGGCCGCCTGTCGCTCGCCTCCGTCAATGGCGCCACGGAATTCAAGAGCCAGGGCACCTTCTCGGGCGTCGAGATCGCTCCCTTCCTGAGCAGCATGGGAGAGCCGCGCTGGATCAGGGGCCGGGCTCAGGGGCAGTTCGCCTTCGAGGGCAAGGGTAAGAACCCGGTCGAAGTGGTCCGTCGGGCGCAAGGTCACAGCACGATCACCATACGCAAGGGCGAACTCATCGGCATTGCCCTCGGCGACGCCCTGAAGCGCGTCGAGAAGCATCCCCTCCTTGCCTCGCTCAACTGGAAAGGCGGCCGTACGCCCTTCGATGAAGCGCAGGCGCAGATCGTCGTTCGGAACGGCGTGGGCGAAGTCACGGAAGGCAGGCTCACATCCGAGGAACTGACCGCGCAACTCAAGGGCGAGGTGCTGATGGTAGACCGCATGCTCAGCCTGAAGGCGGAAGTTTCGTCCGCGGGCTCCCAGAAGACACCCGCCATCGCTTTCGATATCGACGGCGGATGGGACAACATCAGCGTCATGCCCGACGCCCGCTCATTGATCGAGAGATCCGGTGCGGCGAAGCCTCTCCTCCCCGCCCGAATGCCTGCCGAAGATCCGACGCCGCAGACGGCCGTTCAGTGAGCGTTGCGCCGTGAACGCAGCACCGATCGCTTGCTGAGCAGGGTCGCCGAGATCACGCCGAGCGTCACGAGGCCGATCAGAATGGTCGAGGCGGCGTTGATCTCCGGGGAGAGACCGAGGCGGACCTGGCTGTAGATCCTGATCGGCAGCGTCGTCGCGCCCGGACCCGTATTGAAGCTCGCGACCACCAGATCGTCGAGCGACAGGGTAAAGGCCAGCAGGAAACCCGCCACGATGGACGGCGCGATCAACGGCAACGTCACGGAGAAGAACGTCCGCAACGGCGGCGCCCCGAGATCCATCGCGGCCTCCTCCAGCGAGCGGTCGAAGGTCATGAGACGGGCCTGCACAACAACCGTGACGAAGCACATGGTGAGCGTGGTGTGGGCGAGTGTGATCGTCCAGAAGCCACGATCGAGATCGATGGCCACGAAGAACAACAGCAGCGACAGGCCGGTAATGACCTCCGGCATGACCATGGGCGCATAGACCATGCCGGTGAACAGCGTCCGCCCGGGGAAGCGCCCATAGCGCGTGAGCGCCAGGGCCGCGAGCGTGCCCAGCACCGTTGCGATGCTCGCGGACAGAAGCGCGATCCGCAGCGTCACCCAGGCTGCCTCCATGAGTGCCTGGTTTCGGAACAGCGCCCCGTACCACTGGGTCGAGAAGCCTCCCCATACCGTGACGAGCCGCGAGCTGTTGAAGGAATAGACGACCAGCAGCAGGATCGGCAGGTAGAGGAACGCGAAGCCCAGAACCAGGGACGTGACGTTGAAGATGCTCAGGCGCCGGGTCATGGCCGCGTCTCCATGCGCCGTGCCTCGACGTCGCGGTAGATCACGATGGGCAGAACGAGAACGATGAGCAGCAGGATCGCGACGGCGGATGCGAGCGGCCAGTCGCGGTTCGAGAAGAACTCGCTCCAGAGCTGGCGGCCTATCATGAGCGTCTCGGATCCGCCGAGCAGATCCGGGATCACGAACTCGCCCACTGCGGGGATGAAGCACAGCAGGGAGCCGGCGATGATGCCGGGCATTGCGAGCGGCACCGTGATCGTCCAGAACGAGCGCCACGGCGTGGAGCCGAGATCGAGAGCAGCTTCGAGCAGCGTGTCGTCCATCTTCTCCAGCGTCGCGTAGAGCGGCAGCACCATGAAGGGCAGGTAGGCGTAGACGATGCCGATATAGACCGCCCATTCCGTGTTGAGGATGTCGACGGGCTCCGAGATGAGGCCTATCCCCATGAGGGCCTGCGTGAGCAGCCCTTCCGGCTTCAGGATCGCGATCCACGCATAGATGCGGATGAGAAAGCTCGTCCAGAACGGGAGGATGACGAGGGCCACCAGCAGCGAACGGTGCCGTTCCGGCGCGCGCGCCATCCCGTAGGCGATGGGAAAGCCCACCAGAAGAAGCATGATCGTCGAGATCGCGGCGATGCGCACGGACGAGAGCGTTGCCCGGAAATACAGGTCGTCCTGCGTGAGCAGCTCGAAGTTCTCGACGTCGAGAGCGCTGAAGAAGCCTGTGATGTCGCTCCATTCGAAGACGGGCCTATAGGGCGGCTGCGCGATCGCCGGATCCGACAGGCTGATCTTGAATACGATCAGGAATGGAACGAGGAAGAACACGCCGAGCCAGAGATACGGCACGGCGGGCACCAGTCCCGAGGTGAGCCTCTTCGTGAACGAACGTTCCTTCATGGCTATTCCGCCAGAATGACCGCCGCACCCGGCGCGAAGGTGACATAGACCTGCTCGTCCCAATCGATGGGGCTCTCCACGAATCGCGACACATTCGCACAGGAC
Organism: Microvirga sp.; assembly: GCA_035776715.1. GTDB lineage: Bacteria > Pseudomonadota > Alphaproteobacteria > Rhizobiales > Beijerinckiaceae > Microvirga. Next base: position 1,022 of record DASRWK010000022.1, on the reverse strand, counting down.
ACGCGAAGGATCTCGCCCGTCGCGAGTCTGATCCGGTAGACCGTCCAGTCTCCGAGATAGCCGATGTCCCACACCTCGCCGGTGAGCACGTTCACGGCTTCGGGTCCCGGCCTCTCGCGCTGGACGACCATCTTCTCGGGCCGGACGGCAATCGCGACCGCCTGACCCGAATGCAAAACCTCGTCAGGATCGTCGATGGTGAGCGGCATTTCGGCGGAGGGAGACTTCACGTGCCAGAGGCCGTTCTCCTGCCCCTGCACGTGGCCCTCCAGAATATTCACGTCGCCGACGAATTCCGCGATGAAGCGCGTCTTGGGCTGCTCGTAGATCTCGCCGGGGGTCGCCACCTGTACGATGCGGCCATGGTCCATGACCGCGATGCGGTCCGCCATGGTCATCGCCTCCTCCTGGTCGTGGGTGACCACCACGAAGGTCATGCCGAGCTCGTGCTGAATATCCATCAGCTCGAACTGCGTCTCCTCGCGCAGCTTCTTGTCGAGGGCGCCGAGCGGCTCGTCCAGCAGGAGCACCTTCGGCCGCTTCGCGAGCGCTCGGGCCAGCGCCACGCGCTGCCGCTGGCCGCCGGAGAGCTGGCTCGGATAACGCTTGGCGAGCTTCTCCAGCTGCACGAGGCGCAGCATCTCGCCCACGCGGTCCGAAATCTCGGATTTGGGCAAACCATCCTGCCTCAGGCCGAAGGCGATGTTCTTCTCCACGCTCATATGCGGGAAGAGCGCGTAGGACTGGAACATCATGTTCACGGGACGGCGGTAGGGCGGAACACCTTCCAGGCTCTGACCCGCCAGGGTGATCACGCCCTCCGTCGGGAACTCGAACCCGGCGAGCATTCGCATCAGCGTAGTCTTGCCGCAGCCGGAAGGGCCAAGCAGGCAGAAGAACTCGCCTTCGAAGATATCCAGCGTCAGGTGATCCACCGCCACTGCTTCGCCGAAGCGTTTCGTGACGTTCGCGAAGCGGATCAGCGGCTTGGCATCGGGATCGGCCCAGGGAGCGAAGGCGCG
>DASRWK010000021.1:0-1564 GCA_035776715.1 Microvirga sp. | reverse complement strand
ATAGGCCTGGATGAGCCGCTCCTGACCGCGCATCCCGAGCCAGCGCGCGAGCGCGCCGGGGGCAGCGACCTCCATGATGCCGAGGCCGATGGAGAAGATGCCGAGGCCCCGGGCCAGGGCATCGGTTGCGGAATCGGGTTGTCCCCGACGGCGTCCGGTTTCGTAGCGCATGGCTTAAACCTCCGGCTTTGGCATCAAGGCTTCAGTACAACCTTGATGCATGCATTGTGCCCCTCGCCGCCTCCGCGTCACGCCGAGGCAGGCGCGACGCTTCAGGGCTTCAGCAGGACCTTGATGCAGCTGTCCTGCTTCTCGCGGAACACCTCGTACATCTCCGGCCCCTCTTCGAGGGACTTGGTATGGGTGATCACGAAGGATGGGTCGATCTGGCCCTGATCGATGCGGCGCACGAGATCGTCGGCCCAGCGGTTCACGTGCGTCTGCCCCATGCGGAAGGTGAGGCCCTTGTTCATAGCCGCGCCGAAGGGGATCTTGTCGAGCAGTCCGCCATAGACGCCCGGAATCGAGATCACGCCGGCGGGGCGGCAGACATAGATCATCTCGCGCAGCACATGCGGACGGTCCGTCTCCATCATCATGGCCTGCTTGGCGCGATCGTACATGGCGTCGATGGTGCTCGTGACGTGAGCCTCCAAGCCCACGCAATCGATGCACTTCTCGGGGCCCTTGCCGCCCGTGAGATCGTTCAGGCGCTCGACCACGCTCTCCTCATCGAAGTTGATCGTGATGGCGCCGCCCGCCTTCGCCATGGCGAGACGCTCGGGCACCCGGTCGATGGCGACCACCTGCTTGGCGCCGAGCAGGATCGCCGAGCGGATCGCGAACTGGCCTACCGGTCCGCAGCCCCAGATCGCCACCGTGTCGGTCGGCTGGATGTCGCATTGCACCGCGCTCTGCCAGCCGGTCGGGAAGATGTCGCCGAGGAAGAGCGCCTGCTCGTCCGTCATGGTGGAGGGGATCTTGATGTGCGTGGCGTCAGCATAAGGCACGCGCACATATTCGGCCTGCCCGCCCGGGTAGCCCCCAGTGAGGTGGGTGTAGCCGAAGAGACCTGCCGTGGTGTGGCCGAAGGCGGTCGCGGCCAGCTGCTTGTTGCGGTTGGTGGTCTCGCAAACCGAGAAATTGCCGCGCTTGCACTGGTCGCACTGGCCGCAGACGATCGTAAACGGCACCACGATGCGCTCGCCCACCTTGAGCTTGTGCTTGGCGCCGGGGCCGACCTCCATGACCTCGCCCATGAACTCATGGCCGACGATGTCGCCCTTTTGCATGCCGGGCATGAAGTGGCCGTAAAGGTGCAGGTCCGAGCCGCAGATCGCGCAGCTCGTCACCCGAATGATGGCGTCGCGGGCATCCTCGATCTTCGGATCCGGGACCTCTTCGCAGCGGATATCGGCCTTGCCGTGCCAGCGGAGCGCCTTCATGCGGATCCTCCCGTGCTCTTGCGGATCGATGCGGGACAGGCAGGCGCGTCGGCGGAAGGGCGTGCCCGGTCCGGTCCCCGGGGGTATACTTTTTCGTAACGGTTCTGTTCCCTGCTCCC
>DASRWK010000020.1:0-2215 GCA_035776715.1 Microvirga sp. | reverse complement strand
ATCAACGCGAGTCGGGGCGCTCCTGATGCGCGGTGCGGCCGGCAGCATCAAGCGGCTGAGCCTTGAGTTAGGCGGAAACGCCCCCTTCATCGTGTTCGACGACGCCGATCTCGATCTTGCGGTGGAAGGCGCGATCGCCTCGAAGTTCCGCAACGGTGGCCAGACCTGCGTGTGCTCCAATCGCATTCTCGTGCAGTCCGGTATCTACGATGCTTTTGCGGGAAAGCTGGCCGAGCGCGTGGCACAGATGAAGGTCGGTGACGGCACCGAGGACGGAGTGGTGATCGGCCCGATGATCAACGCGGCCGCCATCGACAAAATCGAACGCCACGTGGACGATGCATTGTCGAAAGGCGCGCGTATCCTTTCACAGAGCAACTTCGTTCCCGATGGCCGCCAATACGCGAGGCCCGTCGTGCTAGGTGGCGCAACTACCGAAATGCTTCTTGCTTCGGAAGAGACTTTCGGTCCTGTCGCGCCGCTCTTCCGTTTCGAATCGGAGGAAGAGGCAATCGAGATCGCCAACGGCACGCCGTTCGGACTCGCGGCCTATTTCTATACGCAGAACCTCAGCCGTTCATGGCGCGTCACAGAAGCGCTGGAGTTCGGAATGGTCGGATTGAACACTGGCGCGATCTCGACGGAAGTGGCGCCATTCGGTGGGGTCAAGCAGTCGGGCATCGGCCGCGAAGGATCGCAGCTCGGCATCGAAGAGTATCTGGAGATCAAAACCCTGCATGTGGGAGGGTTGAAGTAAATTGGCGCGGGGTGCCCATCCGGCGGTTCTATCAGGCCCGGCGAAAGTCCCAGCGCCCGGCCGATAGGAAGAAGGCGGCACAGGCCGCCTTCCTCAATCGTTTCCACGCCAGGGACATTCTTACTGAATCTTGTCGAGCATCTTGTAATAGAGTCCGACTATCGGCAGGAACCAGGGCCTGCCCGAATAGCCCGCGATCGTTGGCCATTCGAGGCCTTTGATCGGGTTTCGGTCGCCCTTGCCCATGATCGCGTCGGCGAGCAGGACGCCCATCTGCGTTGACATCTGCGCACCGTGGCCCGAATAGCCCATGGCGAACCACACGCCGTCGGCGAAGCCGGCGCGCGGGAAACGGTCCTGCGTCATGTCGACGAGACCGCCCCAGCAATAGTCGATCTCCACCCGGGCCAGATGCGGGAAGAGCTTGGCGAGGCTGGCGCGCAGGATTTCGCCGCTTTTGGCATCGGACCTCTGGTCCGACGTGGCGGAAAAGCGCGCCCGACCGCCGAAGATCATGCGCCGGTCAGGCGCCAGACGGAAATAATTACCAATATTCATCGACGTGACATAGGTCCGGTTGCCCGGCATGGTCGCGGCGATTTCATTCTCGCTCAGTGGCCTCGTGGCGATGATGAAACTGCCGACGGGGATGATCCGGCGACGGAAATACGCGAAATCCTTCGTCGTGTAGGCCCCCGTCGCCAGGATGACCGTATCGGCCAAGATAGTCCCGCGTGAGGTCACGAGTTCGGTTCTGCCGTCGTTCTGACGGCGCTGCGTGACGAGCGCGTTTTCGAAGATGACAGCGCCATGACGGACAGCCGCCGCGGCGAGGCCCGTGACATACCGCCCCATATGCATCATGGCGCTCTTGCGCGAGAGCATCGCGCCGTGGAACGCGTCCGATCCAACCTCGCCGACGAGATCCTTGCGGCGCAGCAGCGCCGTGTCGGGGTCCACCTCCCGGTGAAGTGCCTCGAAGTTGCGGGCCAGTGCATCCATGTGCGCCGGTTTCGAGGCGAGTTTCAGCTTGCCCGCCCGGCGGAAAGCGCAGTCGATCTTCTCCTCCGCGACGATGCGCTCGATCGTGTCGACCGAATCGTCGAAGGCACGGTAGAGCGCCTTGGCGCGCTCAGGCCCGAGATGCTGCTTCGCGGCTAAGTAGCTATGTGCGATGCCATTGTTAAGATGGCCGCCATTGCGTCCGGACGCACCGGAGCCGACGGTTCCGCCCTCCAGCACGATGACACGCACACCCGCCTTAGCGAGATGCAGGGCCGCGGACAGCCCTGTAAAACCTGCGCCGATGATGGCGACGTCGTATCGTCCCTCCACAGGGCCCTGCGATCCTAGGGTGAAGGGTGGCGTGGTATCGTGCCAGTAAGGCTTGAGCTGCATGTCTGCCTCCCGATCAGAGGCCAACGACGCCGGGAAGGCCCGAGATGTCCTTAATCTCGG
>DASRWK010000019.1:0-7197 GCA_035776715.1 Microvirga sp. | reverse complement strand
CCTTCCCAGAGGCGGCCCGTCTCCAGCTTGAAATCCACGAGACGGATGCCGACGCCGAGGAAGAGGCCGGACAGGAAGTCGTTGACGCGGATGGCCAGTGCCATAATGTCGTCGATCTCCTGGGGCGAGGCCCAGCCGAAGGCAGTGATGTGCTCTTCCGAGACCATCGGGTCGCCCAGCTCGTCGTTCTTGTAATAGAATTCGATGATCGAGCGGGGGAGCTGGGTGCCCTCTTCAAGGCCGAGCCTTTTGGCGAGGGAGCCTGCCGCCACGTTCCGCACGACGATCTCGAGGGGAATGATCTCCACTTCGCGAATCAGCTGCTCGCGCATGTTCAGGCGGCGGATGAAGTGGGTGGGAACCCCGATGTCGTTCAGATGCTGGAAAAGGAATTCCGAGATCCGGTTATTCAGCACGCCCTTGCCGTCGACCACTTCATGCTTCTTGGCGTTGAAGGCGGTTGCATCATCCTTGAAGTGCTGGATGAGCGTTCCGGGTTCGGGGCCCTCATAAAGGACCTTCGCCTTGCCCTCATAGACGCGACGGCGACGATTCATAGGCGTGTACCGTGGTTTGAGAAAATCCATAGTGCCGTGGGCTCCTGGGTCAAAGATGGTGCAGTTCCGCGGCCGGCGTATGCGCGGCTTTAAACCAGCGCTCCGCTTGAGGGCAACCTATCCGATCCATGGGACGAGCACAACGCGTAGAGAAGAAGGAAGGCCTGGACCTCCGTCAGCACCTCTTTCTAGATGGGTATGGCATGGCGGCGGCGCGAGTGCGCCCTTATATCGCATGACGGGATCACTCAGAGAGGACCATTCATGACCCTTTTCAACGAGCGCGAAGACACTTTCGAGAAGCAATTCGCCCACGACCAGGAGCTCCGCTTCAAGGCCACGGCCCGCCGCAACAAGCTGCTCGGCCTCTGGGTCGCCGGGCTGCTGGGCAAGTCCGGCGAAGAGGCCGATTCTTACGCGAGAAGCGTCGTTCAGGCCGACTTCCAGGAGCCGGGCGACGAGGATGTGCTTCGCAAGATCCGGCAAGATCTCGACGGCGCGGGCAAGACCGTGGACGAGAACGAACTGAGCGCTAAGCTGCAGCAGCTCATGGCCCAGGCCATCGAGGAGATCAAGGCGGGGCGCTGAGCCCCGCCCGCCTGCGGGCTTCGCGCCAAGAAGCACATCAGAGGAAAGAGCACTATATGCTGACCAATCCATCCTTCCCCGACCTCCTGAAGGCGGGTACGCCCCTGCTCACGGCCTGGTGCGGAATCCCGGAGCCCTCCGTTCCGGGCCTGCTCGCCCGGGAGGCGTTCGATGCGGTGGTGATGGATATGCAGCATGGTTCCATCGACTTCGCCGCCGCGCTCCAAGCCGTCCCGCTGATCGCAGCGGCGGGAAAGCCGGCCCTGGTCCGGGTGCCGGTGGGCGATTTCGCCTCCGCCTCCCGCTTCCTGGACGCCGGCGTCTCGGGCGTGATCGCGCCCATGATCAACAGCATCGAGGATGCCCGGCGCTTCGCCTCCTTCATGAAATTTCCGCCCGTAGGGCAGCGCAGCTGGGGTGCCTATGGCGCGCTGTCCCTCTCGGGCCTGGAGCCGTCGGCATATCTAGGCCAGGCCAATGACCTCACGGTTTCCTTCGCCATGGTCGAAACCCGGGAGGCGCTCGGCATCCTCGACGAGATTCTCTATGTGCCCGGGATCGACGGCGTCTTCATCGGTCCGTCGGACCTGTCCATCGCGCTCTCGGGCGGCAGGGGAGTGGACCCGGTGAGCACTGAGGTCGAGAAGGCTCTGGACCATGTGCTGGCTCGCGTGAGGGCCGCCGGTAAGCTCGCCGGCATCTTTGCGCCCTCCGGCGCACGGGCCGGGGAGCTCGCGCGCAAGGGCTTCAACATGGTGTCCATCGGCAGTGACATCAGCATGCTGCGGGCCGGCGCTCAGGCTTCCCTCGCGGCCGCGCAGCGGGGGTGAGCCGTCAGGTGACGGGGCTGCCCTCCCTCGCCTTGGCCACACGGTAATAGGCCCAGAGCACCTTGGCGGCCACGCCGCGCCAGGGCCGCCAGCCTTCCGCGAGAGCCGTCAGCATCTTCGCATCGGGGCGCTCGTCCAGCCCATAGGCGATCCGGGCCGCCTCCTGCACGGCAAGGTCCCCGCCCGGGAAGGCGTCCGAGTGGCCGAGGCAGAAGAGCAGATAGATGTCGGCCGTCCAGGGGCCGATGCCCTTGACCCGGGTGAGGCAGTCGTGCGCCTCATCGGCCGGGAGGCCGTTCAGCCGGTCGAGCGGCAGACGCCCCTCGACGATCTCCGTGGCGGTGGCGCGGATCGTTCGGACCTTCGTGGCCGAGAGACCTGCGGCTCTCAGCTCCGCGTCCGAGAGACTCAGGAGGCGCTCGGGACCGGGCGGGTCGAGGATGGCCCGCAGACGCCCCCATATCGCCGCGGCGCTTGCGGTCGACACCTGCTGGCCGACGATGATCCAGGCGAGGCCCTCGAAACCCGGCGGGCGCTTGCGCAGTTGCGGGACCACACCATCCGCGATCAGCCGCGCCATCACGGGATCGGCCTTGGCGAGCGCCTCCAGCCCCCTCTTGAGAACCGCGTCCGTTTCGAGGAGGGTGGCCATCCGTTCCGTTCCTTGTTTCCTGAAGGCTGTCAGTGACGAAGCCCGTATTCCGATTTGCGCCAAGCCCCAACGGACGGCTCCATCTCGGCCATGCCTATTCGGCCCTGCTCAACGACGCGCTCGCCCGACGGTACCACGGCCGGTTCCTCCTGCGCATCGAGGATATCGATATCGCACGCTGCCGCCCCGAATACGAGAGTGCGATCTACGAGGACCTTGCCTGGCTCGGTCTTGACTGGGAAAGGCCGGTGCGCCGGCAATCTGAGCATTTCCCGGATTACCGGTCGGCTTTCCAAAGGCTGAAGGGCAGGGGGCTCGTCTATCCCTGCTTCTGCTCCCGCAAGTACATCTCCGAGCGAATCGGGGCGATCGAAGCGGCAAGCGGGGAGGCATGGCCCCGGGACCCCGATGGCGCGCCGCTCTATCCGGGCACCTGCAAGGGTCTCCCGCCCGACGAGATCGCGAGAAGGATCGGGTCCGGGGAGACACATGCATGGCGGATCGACAGCGAGGCCGTCCGCCGCCTCTTGCCGGGCTCCCACGTCTTTACGCGGTTCACCCCCGATGGAGCCACGGACATCGTCGAGGCGGATCCCTGGGGCTGGGGCGATGCGGTGATCGTGCGCAAGGACGTGCCGACGAGCTATCATCTCTCCGTCGTGGTGGACGACGCCCTGCAGGGCGTCACCCATGTCGTGCGCGGCCGGGACCTGGAGGCTGCAACCGATCTGCACGTGATTCTGCAGAAGATGCTCGGTCTGAGCACGCCGCTCTATCATCACCACGGCCTGATTCTCGATCCGGGGGGCGACAAGCTGGCGAAGAGCCGGAAGTCGGAGGCTCTGTCCGAGCTGCGGGCGTTGGGCGTGACGGCGGCCGAGATCCGGCGGAGGCTGGGATTTGCTCTTCAGCCTATGCCCAGCACATAGAGCCAGACCAGAGTTGTCCCCAGCGCCAGCACCGTGGAGAGCGTCACGGCGCTCGAGGCGAGAGCCACGCCTTCGCCATAGCGCTCCGCGAACAGGTAGGCGTTGATGCCGGAGGGGCACGAGGCGAAAAGCACGGCCACACCCGCCCAGACAGGCGGCATCCGGAAGACGTAAGTCGCGAGCAGGAGCACCACGAGGGGGTGAATCACCAGCTTGAGAACGGAAATCACGGCCGGCAGCTTCCAGCCCGTCTTCATTCCATAGCGGCGCAAGGCGATGCCCATGGAGATCAGGGCGCAGGGAACGGCCGCGCTCGCAAGCAGATCTATGATCTGCCAGAGCGGCGACGGGACCAGGTGAGTCACAGGACGAAGGGCGGAGCCCGCCAGAATGCCGATCACGATCGGATGGGTCGCCAGGCGGCGCAGGATCACGAGAGGCGAGGCCTGGCGACCCTCCGCCAGCACGGTCGCCAAGGTCATGGTCACGGGCAGATGCACCGCGAGCAGCAGGAAAAGCGGGACGGCGCCCTCGTCTCCATAGGCTTTGAGGATCATCGGCACGCCGACGAAGACGGTGTTGGCTTGGCCTGCCGAGAAGCCTGCCACGACGCTCGAGACTCCTTTGATCCCGAAGAACCGTTTGCCGATGACGGTGGCCAGAACCCAGGCCACGGCGACGCCCGCGAAATAGGAAATCCAGTAGCCCCAAGGCTGTGCTTCCGGGATTTCGGCTTTGACGAGGGTGCGGAAGATCAGGCAGGGGACCGAGAGGGTGAAGACGAATTCCGACAGGCCCTCGCCCATGCGCTCGGACACGAAGCCCGTGCGGCGCGCGAGATAGCCGATTCCAATCAGGCCGAAGACCGGGAGGACGATCGTGACCAGATCGAGCATCAGGGTCAGCGCAGCTCGGCACGCTGGGCCAGGCTCGCGGTTGCGCCTGCCTGGCCCATCAGAGCGTCCACCTGCTCGCGCTGGCGCTTGAATTCGACAAGGCTGCGGCCGTCGAGCTCCCGCCCCTGGGGCAGACGGATCTTCAGCGGATCCACGAAGCTGCCGTTGATCAGCACCTCATAGTGAAGATGCGGACCGGTCGAGAGGCCCGTGCTGCCGAGATACCCGATCACCTGGCCCTGACGCACCCTGACGCCGGGAGCCATGTTCTTGGCGAAGCCCGACATGTGCGAATAGGTCGTTACATAGCCGTTGGCGTGCTGAATCTCGATATGGCGGCCATAGCCCGACTTCCAGTCGGCGATGCGGATGACGCCGTTGCCCGCGGCCAGGATCGGCGTGCCGACCTTGTTCGACCAGTCGATGCCCGTATGGGGACGCGAATAGCCGAGGATAGGATGGAAACGCGTGCCGAACCCGGACCGCAGAACGCCGTCCGTGATCGGCTTGCGGAGCAGGAACTTCTTCAGGGAGCGGCCGGATTCGTCGAAATAATCGATGGTCCCGTCTTCTCCCTGGAACCTGTAGACCCGCCGCGCCTCGCCGCCGACCGTCAGCGAGGCATAGAGGATTTCCGGCGGGCTATTCTCATCGTCCGAGCCGAAGAACACCTCGAAGCTGTCGCCTTGCGCGACTCGCCGCTGGAAATCGACATCGTAGCCGAAGATGCGAACGAGCTCCTCCACGGTCTCCGGCGGCAAATCGTTCTTCATGGCCGTCTCGTACAGGCTCTCATAGAGCCTGACGCCGCCCTTGCTCCCTATTTCCTCATCCTCTTCTTCCTCCTGTGCGTCGGCGACGTTCTTGGGTGCGGAAGACGTTTCAGGAGGCGTCACGGAGACGAATACGCCGCGATCGTTTGTTGCGGCGATGCCTTCGATCCCCTTCTCGCCTAAGGCCATGACGCGCACGATCTGCTTGGGATCGCCCAGACGCGGCCCGGGCGCGATGAGAATCCGCAGCCGGGAGCCTTCTCCCATGGCCGCAACCTTCATCCGCCCAGCCAGGGCCGCGGAGATGGCCGTGATCTGCTCCGGGGTCGCGCCGTAGCTGCGCAGGACCGTTTCAAGGGTCTCGCCCTTCTTGAACACCACCTCGCGCTCCTCGACGAGGGGAGGGACGGCCTTCTGTTCGATCTTCGGCAGGTCGGTGACGTTCTCGGGCATCACCCGGACTTCGATGGTGCTGAAGGGGGCGTCCACAACACGGGCATAAGCAAGGGCGTCGCCGAGCCCCTCGGGCTGGCGCAGGGTGCGGGACAGCATCTGCTGGGCCGGGATCGGAACGGAGGCCCGGCGCCCCGCTCCGCCGCCCACACGGCGCTCCTCCTCCAGCATGGCCAAGACATCGTCGTCCGTCAGCGCCGGCGCACTCGCCTCGACGACCAAGGGAGCCAGATCCCGCCGCAGCACTGACACGTCGGCATCCGAGATCTCGGGGGCCTGGTCGATCTTTTCCTGAGTGTCCTCCGCAAAGAGCCGCATGGGATTGAACGCGGGAATATCGGACGCATAGGTGCCTGCCGTGAGGGACAGGTTGGTGGCGATCTTGACGAACTGGCGCACCTTGATCGCCTCGCGATCGCCGTTGCGGATCGTCATGGCGGCCCTGAAGCTCTGCTTCGCGGAGGCCGTCAGCTCCGTCATGTTCAGCCGGTCGCCTTTCCGGGAGGCGCTGCTCGTCCGCTCCCCATCCGTATCGGGCCGAGGGAAGGCCTGTACGGAGGCGCGCTCAGGGGGCTCGACGGAGGTGGTGGCCCCCTCGATAGAGATATGAATGGACGCGCCGATCAGGACCGCACCCGTCACACCCGTCAGGATACTGGCACCGAGCCAGCGCAGGTTGATCTCGCGCTTGTCGATCTCCGGAGCCGAGGCGCCGTTGACGCTCAAAGCGGGCTCATGCCCCAGTTCGGCTCCCGACATCAGGCGCGAGGCTTCCCGTCGGGAAGGCTGCGGCAGGCTGTCATCTGGGGGAACGTGGCTCATGGCGGACGGTATCGCGATCGGCTTGCTTCATCAAAGGTGGTAGCGGCGCTCTAGCACAAGAGAAAGCACAGGCACAGCGTATCAGGAGAAAAGCCGGCCGGATGCTCCCCTCACAGAGAGGCTTCGTCGCGTCCGCTGCTTCCGCCGCTACTGTGACGGGAGTGAGGCAGGGCCGCGTGAATCCTGTGAACGGCAGGGTCCCTGGGGCTTCTCTCAACCCTGTCAAAAAACTTTCACAAGCGAGTTGACACTCCGGAGAGCCTGGGCTTATAACCCGCCCATCGACGCCGACCACTGAACACGGTCGGCGCCAGCGCCTTCTCAGACCGTGGTTTGGTTTCCCGACGCAAGTCGGTATCCAGTCGCAGTTCGTGGAGGTCCCATCCTGCGGGTGGGTGATCGGCCGGATTTCGAAATTCGCGAAAGAGGGTTGACAAGCTGGATGAATGATCCTAAATCAGGTTCATCGCGGCGCCGCCAAAGAGTGGGGGCTCCGATGTTTCCCTGACAGGCTGGCGGCTCAAGCCGGGTAAAACCGGACTGAGGCGCTGTCGTCTTCGGAAACTGCATCTACTGATGCTGCTCTTTGACAAGTGAAGAAGGAAGAAGAAGCGTAGGCGGCGGTGTCCTTGCGGGCGATTTTCGGATCGCTGAAGAACAAGACATCGACCTGTTCTATGCTTTGGTGAGTACACCG
>DASRWK010000018.1:0-2675 GCA_035776715.1 Microvirga sp. | reverse complement strand
CTGGGCCGGATGGCTCGTCTTCCAGCGTCTGCAGGGCCGCAGCGTGATCGACGGGGCGCTCGCGCTCGTGTCGCTCGCCATCGCCTATGCGCTCATCTTCAAGTTTCCGGGCAGCCTGCCGAGCCAGGTGGTGCGCGCCCTGCACGTGGGCTTTCTCTGCCTCGTGGCGGGAGCGATGCTGGCGAACCACAAGGCGCGCAGCCCCGCCACCCGGGTGCTCGGCTGGATCGTCGGCCTCGTCGGCTTCGGCATCGGCGTCTATCACTGGGCTCTCTATGAGGAGCTCGTGGTGCGTTCGGGCGAGCTGACGCAGGCCGATCTCGTGGTCGGCATCACGGCGATCGCGGTGCTGTTCTATCTCGTCTGGCGCGTCATGGGGCCGGCGCTTCCCATCGTGGCCGGCGTCTTCCTCGCCTACTGCCTGTTCGGCAATTATCTGCCCGCGCCCTTCGATCATCGCGGGTATTCGCTCGAGCAGGTGGTCGAGCACATGTCCTTCGGCACGGAGGGGCTTTATGCGACGCCGACTCTGGTCTCCGCCACCTACATCTTCCTTTTCATCCTCTTCGGCGCGTTCCTCGAACGCGCAGGCATGATCCAGCTCTTCACCGACGTGGCGATGGGGCTGTTCGGCAACGCGAGGGGAGGCCCGGCGAAGGTGGCCGTGTTCTCCTCGGCGCTCATGGGGACGATCTCGGGTTCGGGCGTGGCCAACGTGGTCTCGACGGGCCAGTTCACCATTCCGCTCATGAAGCGGTTCGGCTACAGGTCCGAGTTCGCGGGCGGCGTCGAGGCGACAGCCTCCATGGGCGGCCAGATCATGCCGCCGGTCATGGGCGCGGTGGCCTTCATCATGGCCGAAACCATCGACGTGCCTTACGTCGAGATCGTAAAGGCCGCGCTCATCCCGGCCATTCTCTACTATGCGTCCGCGTTCCTCGCCGTCCATCTCGAGGCAGGCCGGGCAGGCCTGCTCGGGATCGCAAAATCGGAGCTGCCGAGCGCCGCGCGCGCCCTGAAGGAGAAGTGGTATCTCGTCCTGCCGCTCGCGGTTCTCGTCTATCTCCTCTTCTCCGGCTACACGCCCCTGTTCGCAGGCTCCATCGGCCTTGCGCTCACCGTTGTGCTGATCCTCGCAGGCGCACTTTCGCTGGGCCTCGTGAATGAAACCGTGCGTCTCGTGTTCTGGGTCGGACTCGGCCTCGTCGCCGCGGCCTTTCTGTGGGTCGGCGTGACCCTCGTGCTGCTCCTGGTTGGCCTCCTGGTTCTGATCAGCCTGTTCTCGCGCGGCGGACCCGAGACGCTGGAGGCCTGCCGGGACGCGCTGGCCGACGGCGCACGTCAGGCGCTTCCCGTCGGCCTGGCCTGCGCGGTGGTGGGCATCGTGATCGGCACGATGACGCTCACTGGCATCGGCACGATCTTCGGCAACTGGGTGGTGTCCATCGGACGTGATTCGCTCATCCTGTCCCTGGCCCTCACAATGGTGGTGAGCCTCATTCTCGGCATGGGCATCCCGACCATCCCGAACTACATCATCACCTCGTCGCTGGCCGCCCCCGCGCTCCTGACGCTCGGCGTGCCGCTCATCGTCTCGCATATGTTCGTCTTCTACTTCGGCATCATGGCGGATCTGACGCCGCCCGTGGCGCTGGCGGCTTTCGCGGCGGCTCCCATCGCCAAGGCATCGGGCTTCAGGATCGGCTTCCAGGCCCTGCGCATCGCCCTGCCGGGCTTCGTCATTCCCTACATGGCCGTTTATGACCCGGCCCTCATGATGCAGCAGGTGGACGGCGCTTCCGGAATCGGTTTCTGGGCGAACGTCGCCTACATGGTGGTGAAGGCGGGTCTCGCGGTGCTGCTGTGGGGCGCCGCCTCGGTCGGCTATCTGAGCGTGGCGATGCCATGGTGGGAGCGCACCGGGGCAGTGATCGCGGCGGCCTTCCTGGTGCTGGCCCTGCCAATCACCGACGAGATCGGCTTCGGGCTGGCCGTGCTCGTCCTCGGTATCCATTTCTGGCGTGCCCGCCGGGCCGGGGCGACGGCGGCCGCCCGGTGATGATCTGCCTGGCCGCGGGCAAGGTCGTCGCGCCCCTGATGGCGGGCGCGATGACCCTCGCCTGGACGCATTCGGTCGAAAAGATCGTATGGGAAGAGGATTGGCGGGCGTCGCCCGCAGGGCTGGAGCTCGTGCAGGCGCGGGTGAGGGGCTCGGGCGCGGGGATGGAGCCGCCCCCCGAGGCGAGACTCGTCGACGGGGCGTGGGCCTGGCGGCCGGGCCTGCCGCCTCAAGCCGAGGTGATCATGCGCCGCTCGGGCGCGACGGCGGATTGGCGCGTCTGCATCGAGGGCCGATGCCGCCCGATGGAGGCCTATGTACCTCCGGACGCCGATCCGATCGTGATGAAGGCGTGCCCCTGATTACTCGGTGAGGGGCTCGACGGCGACGCAGCGGCGCCAGAGATTCACGAGAAAATAGAGGGCGAGCAGGCTGAAGAGGCCCATGAGCACATAGCCAACGATCTGGCCCAGCTCGAACAGGCCAGCGATGGCCCAGCCGGCGGAGATCGCCACGCCGAACACCTCCGCACCGACCAGAATCATGATGCTGATGACGGTGATGACATTTCGCCAATTGGTGCGTTTCGCCTGAGCCACGGTTCTCGTACTCCATT
>DASRWK010000017.1:0-5885 GCA_035776715.1 Microvirga sp. | reverse complement strand
TCCCGCGGCCAAGTGCGGAACGGGCCGCCGCTCGCCGTGATCACAGCCTTTTCCACACCCCGGTTCTGCCCGGCCGCGAGAGCGTGCTCGAGGGCATTGTGCTCGGAATCCACAGGCATGACCTCGACTCCGAGGCGGCGCGCATCCGCCATGAAGGCCGCGCCTGCGCAGACGAGACTTTCCTTGTTGGCAAGCGCTATCCGGCGCCCCGGCTTCAAGGCCGCATGAGTTGGCTCCAGGCCGGCGGTGCCGCTGATGGCCGCGAGCACGATGTCGGAGGGACGATCCACCGATTCGAGCACGGCGGAGCGGCCCGTCCCGCTAGCGATACCTGTTCCGGCGAGCGCTTCCTTGAGCGCGGCACCGGCACTTTCATCGGCCAAGGCTGCAAATTTGGCTCCCAGGCGCTTGGCCGTCTCGGCAAGGGCCAAGGCATTGTGCCCCCCTACGACGGCCTCGACCTGGAACTCGTCCCGATGCGCAAGAACCACCTCCGCCGTGGAGCGGCCGATGGAGCCGCTGGCCCCGAGGATCGTGAGAGAACGTGGCATGAAGGACTAAGCGGCTCCGTGCGCGGCGAGAAGAATGATTCCCATGATGAGGGAGACGGCCCAGAATCCGTCGAGACGGTCCATCACGCCGCCATGTCCAGGGATAAGATGGCTCGAATCCTTCACATCGCAATGACGCTTGAGCGCCGACTCGGCGAGGTCGCCGATCTGGCTCGCGACGGAAGCGACGATGGACAAGGCTACCGTGCTCCACATGGAGAAGGAATGCGTCACACCGAAGCTCTCGCCCAGCCAGACGACCAGAACACCGGCGAGCGTCGCGGCGATGAGCCCTCCGACGAACCCTGACCAGGTCTTCTTCGGGCTGATCGCAGGGCAGAGCTTGGGGCCACCCAATGTCCGCCCGGTGAAATAGGCGGCGATGTCGGTGGTCCAAACGACCGCGAACATCCAAATCAGCCCGAGGATTCCGATCCCCGGAAAGTCCCGGACCATGGGCGGCACGAGCACGATGACGGCCGCATAGGCAAATCCCGAAGCCGCCCACAGCTTCTCGTGCGAGCCCCTGGCGATCGATGCGCCCAATACCAGGAAAACGAGCCCCGTCACGGCTCCGATCCCGAAGCTCCCGCCCGAAAGATAGAGCAGCGTCAGAGCGATGAGCCCTAGGCCGAGAACCGCCTGCACGATCCGGCGCGGTTCGGCGCCGGTCATATCCGTCCACTCGACCATCATCGCGATACCGGCGGCCAGCCAGAACAGGGCAAACGGCCAGCCGCCCCAAAAGGCAGCAGCGAGCGCGAGTGCGATCATGACGATCGCGGATAGAACCCTGGTCTTCAATTCACTGCGCGGAGCTTTGGGAGCCAAGGCGGAACCTTTGGTGCTGGCCATCGTCAGCTGGCCTTGGCGCTCAGACCGCCGAACCGCCGGTCGCGACGGCGATACTCGTCGAGAGCCGCCTTGAAGGAGGCTTCATCGAAGTCAGGCCAGAAAACGGACAGGAAGACGAACTCGGAATAGGCCGTCTGCCAGGTCAGGAAGTTCGAAACCCGCTGCTCGCCGGATGTGCGGATGACGAGATCGGGGTCCGGAATGTCGCGCGTGTCGAGGGCCGCGCCGACCGTCTCCATGTCAATGGCCTCGGGGTCGAGCAGACCCTCCTTCACCTTCCGGGCCAGCGCGCGCGCAGCACTCACGATCTCCTGACGGCCGCCGTAGTTGAATGCGATCACCAAAGTGAGACCTGTGTTGGCGCGGGTCAGTTGCTCGGCCTCCTCCAGCAGAAGGCGGATGTCGGCGGCAAGCCCCTCGCGCTCGCCGATGATGCGGACCCGGACATTGTTGGAATGGAGCTCCGCGAGATCGTGGCGCACGAAGCGCTTGAGCAGTCCCATCAGGAAGGAAACCTCCTCCTCGGGACGGCGCCAGTTCTCGGCCGAAAAGCTGTAGACGGTGAGATAGCGGATGCCGAGCTCAGAGGCCGTGCGGACGGCCCGGCGGATCGCCTCGATTCCCTTGCGGTGTCCCTCGAAGCGCGGCAACCCCCTCTGGGCGGCCCAGCGGCCGTTTCCATCCATGATGATGGCAACATGGGCCGGCAGCCCCTCGCCTGCTGCTTCACGGGCAAGGATGGGAGCCGACCGCTGGGCTTCGCCGCTCATGACAAGGTTCCAATGCAACTCTAAGGCTTAGACTTGCATGATTTCCTTTTCCTTGGCCACCAGGAGCTGATCGATTTCCGCCACGAACTGGTCGGTGGCCTTCTGCACCTGGTCACCCTCACGCTTGGCGTCGTCCTCGCTGATCGCCGAGTCCTTTTCCAGCTTCTTCAGAAGGTCGAGGCCGTCACGGCGCACGTGACGGACGGCGATGCGGGCCTCTTCCGCGTATTTGTGCGCGACCTTCACCATCTCCTTGCGGCGCTGCTCGTTCATCTCGGGAATGCGCAGGCGAATGACCTGCCCCTCCGTCTGCGGATTGAGGCCGAGATCCGATTCACGGATGGCCTTCTCCACGGCGGTGACCATGCCGCGATCCCATACTTGCACGCTCAGCAGGCGCGGCTCCGGCACGTTGACGGTAGCCACCTGCGTGATCGGCAAAAGCGAGCCGTAGGCATCGACCTGAATCGGATCGAGGATGTTCGGCGAGGCGCGGCCCGTCCGAAGACTGGCTAAGTCGTGCTTGAAAGCATTGATGGCGCCCTGCATGCGGCGCTTTACATCGGCGAGGTCAAAGGTCGTAGCCATGAGATCTTTTCCTTACGCGAACTATCTAGAAACGGGCTTACGCTGCCCAAGGTCCCGCATCAAGGCCCTAGAGTATCGAACCCAAAAGTGGAATGCACTTTCGGATTTCGTCGGACGTTCCCTGTTATGAAGCCAGAGGCCGGGTCCACTCTTTCGTCCGGCGGTCGAACTCAAGGAACCACGACCGTCGAGGGAACCTTTCCGAGGAGAAGATCGGTTACCGAGCTCGGAGCATGAACGGAGCCGACGATGATCGAGAGACGACTCTCCCGCGCAAGTGCGAACGCTGCGGTATCCATCACCTTCAGGTCCTTGGCGATGGCCTCGTCGTGGGTGAGGCGATCGAAACGGATCGCCGTGGGATCCTTCTTGGGATCGGCGGAATAGACGCCGTCCACCTGAGTCGCCTTGAGCACCGCGTCGCATCTAAGCTCAGCCGCGCGCAGCACCGCCGCGGTATCGGTGGTGAAAAACGGATTGCCCGTGCCGCCGGCCAGGACCACCACCTGCCCCTTGTCCAGGTGGTGCAGGGCGGGCTGGCGGGCATAGGTTTCGCAGATCGTGGGCATGGACACCGCCGACATGGTCCGGGCTGGCACACCGGCGGCGTTCAGGGCCGTCTCGATGGCAAGGGAGTTCATCACCGTGCCGAGCATCCCCATGGAATCGGCGGTGGGACGGTCGATCCAGCCGGCGGCGCTCATGCGCGCGCCACGGATGATGTTGCCGCCCCCGATCACGACCGCGATCTCGAAACCAGCCTTGGTGGCATTGGCGAGGTCCTGGGCGAGGCTCGAGAGGACCTGTGTATCGAGCCAGTATCCGTCGGGAGCCATCAAGGCCTCTCCCGAAAGCTTCACCAGAATGCGCCGGAATTGTGCCACTGTCGGACTCCCCTTTTGGCCAGATTGATCCTCTCATGAAAACGGCGGCTTCTCAGCCGCCGTTCTTGTCGTTCGAGATGTTAGGCCTTGAGACCGGCCTGGGCGGCGACTTCCGCCGCGAAGTCCGGGGCCTCTTCCTTCTCGATTCCCTCGCCGAGAGCGAAGCGGACAAAGGCCTTCAGGGTGACGGGCTTGCCGGCCTTGGACTCGGCTTCCTTGAGCACCTGGGTGACGGTCTTGGAAGGATCGTGCACGAAGGGCTGCTCGAGGAGCGTGACTTCCTTGAAGTAGCTCTTCAGGCCGCTCTCGACGATCTTCTGCATCACGTGATCCGGCTTGCCGGCGTTCTTGTCGCGCAGGATCGCGGTCTCACGGTCGATGGTGGCCTGATCGACGCCCGAGGCGTCAAGGGCGACCGGGTTCGTGGCAGCCACGTGCATTGCGATCTGGCGGCCGAGCGTGCTCAGAGCCTCAACATCGCCCTCGGACTCGAGCGCAACCAGCACGCCGATCTTGCCGAGGCCTTCGGACACGGCGTTGTGCACGTAGGACGCGATCACGCCCTTCGAGACTTCGAGCTTCGCGATGCGGCGGAGGGTCATGTTCTCGCCGATGGTGGCGATGAGCTCCTGCAGCCGATCCTTCACGGTGACGCTGGAGCCCGGGAACGTGGCGGCTTCGAGCGCCTCGACGGTACCGTTGCCGTTCAGGCCGATCTTGGCCGCTTCACGGACGAAGGCCTGGAACTGGTCGTTGCGGGCGACGAAGTCCGTCTCCGAGTTGACCTCGAGGATGGTGGCGGTGTGACCGGACGACTCGACGGCCACGAGGCCCTCGGCAGCGACGCGGCCGGCCTTCTTGGCAGCCTTGGAGAGGCCCTTCTTGCGGAGCCAGTCGATGGCGGCTTCCATGTCTCCGTTGGTCTCGGCCAGAGCAGCCTTGCAGTCCATCATGCCGGCGCTGGTCGTCTCGCGCAGCTCCTTCACCATCGCAGCGGTGATATTCGCCATGGCTTATCCTTTCACGGGTTCTTGCATAGAGGGAGCCCGGCGCTCATGGAACGCCGGGCTCGATCTTTCGTTCAAGCGCCGCCGCTTTCAAGGCAGCGCCGCGAGACTTACGCCGCAGCAGCTTCGATCATCGAGCGGGCCTGGTCGATCCAGCCGTCACGCTCGAGGCGGCCGTTCAGCTTCAGGTCCTTGTCGAGCTGAGCGATGTCGACCGGCTGCATGGCAGCCAGCTGCCAGTAGTGGAAGATGCCGGCTTCGTTCAGCTTCTTCTCAAGCTGCGGACCGACGCCGTTGAGCTTGGTCAGGTCGTCCGGAGCGCCGCGGGGAGCGGCAAGGCGCTCGAACTGCTCGCCTTCATAGGCGGCCGTTTCGGTTGCCGGGAGTTCTTCCGCCATCGGGTTCTCGGACTCGCCGATGTCGATGCCCATGGCGCCAGCGCCGCGGGAAATGCCGTCGAGAGCGGCGCGGGCGACGAGATCGCAGTAGAGCGAAATCGCGCGGCCTGCGTCGTCGTTAGCCGGGACCGGGAAAGCGATGCCGTCCGGATCGCAGTTCGTGTCGACGATGGCGGCAACCGGGATACCGAGGCGGTTCGCCTCCTTGATCGCCAGCTGCTCCTTGTTGGTGTCGATGACGAAGATCAGGTCGGGCGTGCCGCCCATGTCCTTGATGCCGCCGAGAGCACGCTCGAGCTTCTCCTTCTCACGAGCGAGCATCAGGCGCTCCTTCTTCGTGAGGCCCTGGCCGCCGCCGGCGAGGATCTCGTCGACCTTGCGCAGGCGCTGGATCGATCCGGAGATCGTCTTCCAGTTGGTGAGCATGCCGCCGAGCCAGCGGGAGTTCACGTAGTACTGAGCCGAACGCTTGGCAGCGTCGGCGACCGCGTCGGCAGCCTGACGCTTCGTGCCGACGAAGAGCACGCGACCGCCCCTGGCGACGGTGTCGCTGACGGCCTGGAGTGCGCGGTGCATCATCGGAACCGACTGAGCGAGGTCGATGATATGGATGTTGTTGCGGGTGCCGAAGATGTATTGACCCATCTTCGGGTTCCAGCGGTGGGCCTGGTGGCCAAAGTGCGCGCCAGCCTCAAGCAGGCTGCGCATCGAGAATTCAGGAAGCGCCATAGTCCATTCTCCGGTTGAGCCTCCGCGGAAGAGTGGACCGGCCAGCCGGCCACCGGGGGATGTCTCATTCAGGCATGAGACGGCTTCCGCGTGTGGAATAGGC
>DASRWK010000016.1:0-3361 GCA_035776715.1 Microvirga sp. | reverse complement strand
GCCGAAGCTCTTCTCGATCACCACGTTGCGGCCCTTCGGGCCGAGGGTCACCTTCACTGCATCGGCCAGGATGTCGACGCCGCGCAGCATCTTTTCGCGGGCTTCGGAAGAAAACTTAACGTCTTTGGCAGCCATGGGCTTCGCCTCCAGTTAAATTGGAACTCGGGTATTGGGTCGCCCGGCCGATTAGCCGACGATGCCCATGATGTCGGATTCCTTCATGATCAGGAGATCCTGACCGTCGACCCGCACCTCGGTGCCGGACCACTTGCCGAACAGCACGCGGTCGCCGGCCTTCACATCGAGAGCGACGACCTTGCCGTTCTCATCGCGGGCGCCCGGGCCGACGGCGACGACTTCACCCTCTTGCGGCTTTTCCTTGGCGGTGTCCGGGATGATGATGCCGCCGGCCGTCTTCTCTTCGGCCTCGATGCGGCGGACGACAACGCGGTCGTGCAGCGGACGGAACTTCATGGAACTTCCCCTTTGACTGTTAGCGCGCCCCCGATGGACGCGCCCTGGTCTTATCCCTGTTAGCACTGTTGAGCAGCGAGTGCTAACGATTGAAGCGAGATAAGGAGATGCCGAGGAGGAGTCAAGGCACTCAAGCAAAAGAAACTTTGTTCCAATGTGCGAGTGCGGGTGCTCTGCTCCTGCCGCGAATCGAAACTAACGCCTGGAGGTCAGCAGGGCAGCGACCACGATGAGGAGCCCTCCGCCCAGGGTCGCCCAGGTCGGGATCTCGCCAAAGACTCCATAGCCGATCAGAACGGCCCAGATGAGGGCGGTGTATTCCAGAGGAGCGAGCCGGGCCGCTTCCGCCTTGGCATAGGCCGTCGCCATGAGGACATGGCCGATGACCCCGAGCCCGCCCATCAGCATGAACCAGGCCAGGTGCATGAGGTTCAGGGGCTGCCAGGCCCAGATGCCGAAGGGCATCACGAGGATGGCGGGACCCACGTTCTGGAAATAGACGATGTGCAGGAACTTGTCGCGCTGGGCCCGCTGGCGCAGCAGGACCATGCTCAAGGCATAGGTGACTGCCGACAGCAGCGCAGCGCCGACGCCGAGCCAGGAGCGGGCCGCCGCGGCCTCCTCCGTCTGCCCGACGACGACCACGAGCGTGCCTCCGAAACCGATGGCGATGGCCGCAATGATCTTCGGGTCGACCCGCTCCTTCAGCATGAGCAGCCCGAAGAGCGCGACGAACATGGGTGCAAGGAACGACAGCACGAGGGTCTCGGCCAGGGGCAGTTGGCCCAGCGCGTAGAAGAAGCTGACGGCCGTCACCACCGCAATGACGGAGCGCAACAGGTTCGCCTGCACGGTCTCGCGGCTCGGCCAACCCGGGCGCAGGGCCGCAACCACGCCGGTGGCCACGATGGTCCCGCAGGCGAAGCGCAGGAGAGTGACCTGCAAGGTTGGGTAATACACGGACATCCCTTTGATGACCGCATCCATGATCGAGAGAACCGCGATGCCCGCGGCAGCCCGCAGGGCCGGACCGTATTGCATGAAATCACGACGATGTGAGGCTAAGGCCGTCCGGGATGGGGCCTTCGCAGAAGAATGTAGCTCTTACAGCAATTTACTCGCCGCTTCATCCTCCGTTTCCCGCTGTCGACAGGAAAGCCGAACGACAACCGCCCCACAGGTCGAATCCGCTCGATGGAAACAAAAGCCGCGCTTTCCGTTTACTGATCACAACAACGAAACACGGGATACTTCAATGCGCGCTTGGATTCCTTGCTCCGCGATGCTTCTCTTCGCCTTGTTGCCATCTGCCGGATCGGCTCAGCCCATCTACGGAGGCGGATCTTACTATGGCAATACGTACATCGCTCCCGAATACAACTATCCATACGCCCGCACGCAGGACGGTTACCGGGAGGATTATCGCTACGTGACACGTCCGGCGCCACGCCAATACTATCCCTCCGCGCGTGGCCATGTCCGGTCCGGCACCCAGGTGGCAACCCTGCCGCAGTACTATGAGGATCAAGGATACGACAACAGCATCGATTACGCCATCGCGCCACAGTTCCGGCGGCAGATCGTGTCCTATCGCGGCGGACAGAAGCCCGGCACGATCGTCGTGGATACGAACCAGAAGTTCCTCTATCTGGTGCAGCCGGGCGGACGAGCCATCCGCTACGGCATCGGCGTGGGCCGCCCCGGCTTCGAATGGGCTGGCCGCAAGACCGTCTCGATGAAGCGGGAATGGCCCGATTGGCGTCCGCCGGCGGAGATGCTCAAGCGCCGTCCCGACCTGCCGCGCTACATGAAAGGCGGTCCGGACAATCCGCTCGGCGCGCGTGCGCTTTATCTCGGCTCGTCGCTCTACCGCATTCACGGCACGAACGAGCCGCACACCATCGGTCAGGCGGTTTCCTCCGGCTGCATCCGCATGCTCAACGAGGACGTGGTCGATCTCTACAACCGCGTGAAGGTCGGGACCACCGTCGTCGTGATTTAAGCATCGTCATGGCCGGACCGGTTCCGGCCATCCATGACTTCCTCGCCTTGCGTTCTCACACGCGTCCTCCCCGTGACAAGCCCGGGAGGACGCGTGAAGCATTTGGATTTACGCACTCGGGCTCAAGCCCAGTCCCCGTCATCTCCGGCGTCGCCGCCGAAATCGGAGAAGTCATCGCGGTTCTGGTCCGGGTTCTCGTAGAGAGAATCCGTGATGCCGGCGAAATCCGTGTTGCCGCTCTGGTCATTGCCGAGATCGGCGAGGGCCGACGGGTCGGCAGCCGCATTCCCATCGCCGGTCCCGCCCCCGCCGAACGCGTGCGACAGAGCATTGGCGATCATCATGCCGCCGGCGACACCCGCGGCGGTCGAGAGCGCCGTCTGCAGGAACCCGCTGCGCGACTGCATCATGCCGCCACCCCAGGGGCCCTGCGCCTGAGCCTGCCCACCATAGGATTGCTGGTGCATCGGCTGTGGCGCTCCCCATGGCGAGGCGCGGCGCGCGGGCGGCGTATTATAGGCGGGTCCCGGCGGACGCGTGCCTCCACCGAAGATCCCGGACAGAAGCCCGCCCTGCTGCGGCTGGCGACTGACGTGATCGAGTTCGGCGCGCAGTTGCTCGTTCTCGGCCTGGAGCCTTGCGAGTGCCTGCTCCTGAACGAAGATGGCCTGTAACATGGCATAGGGCGCGTAAGGCTGCTGACGCAGCTTCTCGCCGATGAAGCGCTCAGCCTCCGGATCGCGCGGTTGGTTCGCCACCTGTTCGAGCCGTCGGAAAATGTCGGCAATCACCTCACGTTCCTGATCGTTCATGGCAGACCTCCTTCGCGCATGCACCATGAAACCTTCATGTAAGCGCGCCCTCGCGCTTTATTAGAGGTGGGCA
>DASRWK010000015.1:0-2612 GCA_035776715.1 Microvirga sp. | reverse complement strand
GCTGATTGCGACGTTACAGCGGACTTTAGGGCTGACAGTATTCATGGTAACCCATGACCTGGACAGCCTTTACACGGTGTGCGACCGGATTGCCGCGCTGGGTGAGGGCAAGATTCTGGCGGAAGGCCCCATTGAGGCGATGCTGGCTTCGGATCACCCGTGGCTCCGCTCCTATTTTCACGGAAAACGGGCTCGTGCGGCATTGGCCGGCGGCGCGTAAGGGTCAACGATGGAAACGCGTGCGAACTACGCTTTGATCGGCATCTTCACCCTGGCGGTGATCGCGGCGGCGTTCGGCTTTGTCTACTGGTTCTCCGGTGGCGGCCGGGGGCAGGAGCGCCAGGCCGTCCGCATCGTGTTCTCGGGTTCCGTATCGGGACTGTCGCAGGGGTCCATCGTATCCTTCAACGGCCTGCGCGTGGGCGAGGTGACCCAGATCAGCCTCCTGCCCGAGGACCCGCGCCGCGTCGTGGCCATCGTACAGGTGGACAGCAGCACCCCCATCAGCGCAGATACCCGCGCCCGCCTCGAATACTAGGGCCTGACGGGTGTGGCGAATATCGGCCTCTCCGGCGGCGAGCCCGGCGCTCCTCCGCTAGTCGCGGGTCCGGGCCAGCCGATGCCGACCATCTTCGCCGACCGCTCGGACTTCCAGGATCTGATCGAGACGGCCCGCAACATCGCCCGCCGGGCCGATGACGTGCTGGAGCGCGTGGGCCGGGTCGTGGCCGACAACGAGGGCTCGATCAGCCGCACCGTCCAGAACGTGGAACGCTTCTCCCAGGCTCTGGGCGAGAACGCGGAAGGGATCGACCGTTTCCTGGCTCAGATCGGACAGGCCGCCGAGAGAGTCGGCCCGTTGGCCGAGAAGCTCGAGGCGCTCGCGGCCAATGTCGACCAGGTGGTCCGCGCGGTCGAGCCTCAGCGCGTCTCCCGCATCGTCGAGAATGTGGACAGCTTTACCCAGGCCCTGGGCGAGAGCCGTCAGGTGGTGAGCGAGGCCCTGCGCGATGCGGCGAGCCTCGTGAAGAGCCTCGACGAGACGGCCCCCAAGCTCGATGCCGCCGTGGCCGAGATTTCGAGCGTCGTGAAGGCGATCGACGCGAACAAGGTAAGCCGCACGGTCGATAACGTGCAGACCTTCACCGATACGCTGAACCGCCGCAGCCCCGATATCGACAAGGCCATCCAGGAAGCGCGCTCGATCACCGAGAAGCTCAACAAATCCGCCGATCGGATCGACGGCGTCCTGGCGGGCGCCGAGAAATTCCTTGGGTCGGCCTCCGGCGAGGCCGGCAGGGGCGCGTTCGACGAGATCCGGGCGGCGGCCGTGTCCGTGCGCGATCTGGCCGAGGATCTGAACCGGCGCACCAGCGGCATTGAGGGTGTCCTGTCCGGCGTGGGCCGCTTCACGGAATCGGGATTGAGGGAATACGAGGCTCTGGCCGTCGAAGGGCGCAGGACGCTCGGGGACATCAGTAGGGCCGTGCGGAGCATCGAACGTAATCCACAGCAGTTTCTTTTCGGTAGCCGCCCCAATCTCCCTGAATACAATGGACGCCGCTAAGTAACCTGTATGCGTGGATCACCCGTGTCTCTCCCCCCGACCGATCTGTCCCGGCCTGCTCGGCGCCTGATGCCCGTCATTCTTCTGGCGGCTCTCGCCGGGG
This sequence comes from Microvirga sp., assembly GCA_035776715.1. GTDB lineage: Bacteria > Pseudomonadota > Alphaproteobacteria > Rhizobiales > Beijerinckiaceae > Microvirga. The sequence continues at coordinate 942 of DASRWK010000015.1, read as the reverse complement.
CCTGCTCGTCGGGGCCGGCTCCGGCGACGTATGATCTTTCCGCACCGACATCCCGGATCAGGGGAGCTGCCGGTGTCCAGGTGCTCGTGAACGAGCCGGCGGCTCTGCAGACGCTCTCCACTCAGCAGATCCTGGTGAAGGACGCGAGTGGCGCAGTTTCTTTTCTGGGAGGGGGGCAATGGGCCGACAACCTGCCGCGCCTGATCCAGACCCGCCTGATCAACACCTTTGAGAACGCCTCTCAGCTGCGCGGGGTCTCCCGGCCGAGCAGCGGCGCCGTGGCCGACGTCCAGCTCGTCTCGGAACTACGCAGCTTCGAGATAGCAACGCCATCCAACGAGGCCGTTGTGGAAATCTCCGTGAAGATCGTCAGCGACCAGAACGGGCGCATCGTGAACGGCCGGATCTTCCGCGCCCGCACTCCCGTGGCGGCGGTGGACGCTTCCAATGCCGCGCAGGCCCTCGACGAAGCCCTGTCTACCGTCATGCTCGACATCGTCCGGTGGGTCAGCGGCAGCCCGCTGCCGCGGCGAGAGGAGCCGGGAGAGCTCAGCCGGGCTCCGGCCGAGGAACAGCTTCCGACCTAAGCGCTCGGCACATCATTCGGGACGATCATTCAAGGCTCCGCGGAATCGGAGCCTTTCGTTCATCTGTATCCTAACGACATCCCCGTCATGAGCTGACCTTGCCGGGGTATGTGAGGACTCCGACAGCACAACCTCATCCTGAGGAGGACCGGTAGGGTCCGTCCCGAAGAACGACGTGCCTTCAAAGAACGCCGAGCCTCCTTCGAGATGCAGAGACTTCGCCGCTTCTCAAGATGGGGCCGTAGGACCGAATCCGGGATGGCCGGAGCAGGTCCGTGGATGAAAGGGCCCCGGGAGAGTTCCCGAGACAAAAACGCGGCCTTGAAGGCCGCGTTTTCGTGTCTCTCATTCGAAA
>DASRWK010000014.1:0-2118 GCA_035776715.1 Microvirga sp. | reverse complement strand
CATGGCTGACGGCCTCCACTCCTCCACCTGGGACGCGCCCGGGTCGGGCCACGCCCATGCGGCGAGGGCGGCTAGGATCTACACCATCGCGGGCGTGGAGAGCGGCCATGTCTGCCCCGTCACGATGACCCACGCCTCCGCTGCGGCGCTCGCGGCTGCTCCCGCCCGCCTGAAGGAATGGCTGCCGAGAATCCGCTCCCGCGACTACGATTCCCGCTTCATCCCCTTCTGGGAGAAGAACTCCGTCACTCTCGGCATGGGCATGACGGAGAAGCAGGGCGGAACGGATGTGCGCGCCAATAGCACCCGCGCCGTTCCGGTCGTCGGGGACGAATATGCGCTCACCGGGCACAAATGGTTCATGTCCGCCCCCATGTGCGACGCGTTCCTGGTGCTCGCCCAGGCCCCCGGCGGTCTCACCTGCTTCCTCGTGCCCCGTTTCCGGCCGGACGGCTCCCTCAACGGTCTGCGCCTGCAGCGGCTCAAGGACAAGCTCGGGAACCGATCCAACGCCTCCTCCGAGGTCGAGTTCACGGAGGCCTTCGGCTGGCGCATCGGCGAGGAGGGCGCAGGCGTGCGCACCATCATCACCATGGTGCAGCTCACGCGGCTCGACTGCGCCGTCGCCTCCGCCGGGCTCGTCCGGATGGGCCTGACCCTCGCCCTGCACCACGCCCATCATCGCAGCGTCTTCCAGAGGAAGCTCATCGACCAGCCGGCCATGCGGACGGTGCTGGCCGATCTCGCCCTGGAGAACGAGGCCATGACGGCGCTCGCCCTGCGGGCAGCCCACAGCTTCGATCTGGCGGCGCAGGACGAGCACGAGGCTGCCTATGCCCGCCTGATCACGCCGGCGGCCAAGTTCGGCATCTGCAAGGCCGCGCCCCGGCTTCTCTACGAGGCCATGGAAAGCCTCGGCGGCAACGGCTATGTGGAGGAGAGCCCCCTGCCCCGGCTGTACCGGGAGGCTCCCGTCAACGCGATCTGGGAAGGCTCGGGCAACGTGATCGCCCTCGATCTGCTGCGCGCCGAGAGAAGGGAGCCGGAGCTGGCTGCCTCCGTCCTGGAGCGGCTCATGGCCGACGCCGGAGACCTGCCGGGAGCATCCGACACGGCCCGGGACATCGTCCTCGCGCTTCAATCCCCCGAGGCCGAGGCCAAGGCCCGGTTCATCGCCGAGCGGCTCTTCACCCTGGCGGCCGCGGCGGCCCTGGCGCGCTCCGCGCCCTTCTCGGTCACCGAAACTTACGCGCTGACGAGGCTCTCCCGGCCCGCCCGCATGCCGGGAGCGAACGATCTGGGAGATGCGGCCGCCCCCTTGCTTGCACGGGCTTTCGTCACCATATAACAACATGGGCGGAACGGCCGATTTGACTTGTCCTCGATCATCAACCACTTATCGCGCCTCCGACGGTCGTCACTGACCGCCGCCACCTACATCAAAACTTTGAGCATCCGCTCGCGGCCATCTACGGGAAGTCGTCCATGAAAGTCGTCGTCGTCGAGTCGCCTGCAAAGGCCAAGACGATCAACAAATATCTCGGTAAGGACTATGAGGTCCTGGCCTCCTTCGGGCATATCCGCGACCTGCCCGCCAAGGACGGCTCGGTCGACCCGGATGCCGATTTCCGCATGATCTGGACGCTCGAGGACAAGGGCTCGAAGCGGGTCTCCGAGATCGCCAAGGCGATCAAGGGCGCCGAGAAGCTCATCCTCGCCAGCGACTCGGATCGCGAGGGCGAGGCGATTTCCTGGCACGTTGTCGAGGCCTTGCGCGAGAAGCGGGCCCTGAAGGACCTGCCGGTCGAGCGCGTGACCTTCAACGCCATCACCAAGGACGCGGTGCAGACGGCGCTCCGCCAGCCGCGAGAGATCGATCAGGCGCTGGTGGATGCCTACATGGCCCGCCGCGCCCTCGACTACCTGGTGGGCTTCACCCTGTCCCCCGTCCTCTGGCGCAAGCTTCCCGGGGCGCGCTCGGCCGGCCGCGTGCAATCGGTCGCCCTGCGCCTCGTCTGCGACCGCGAACTGGAGATCGAGACCTTCAAGCCGCGGGAATACTGGTCCCTCGTGGCCACGCTCGCGACCAGGGAGGGCGGCGTCTTCGACGCGCGCCTC
>DASRWK010000013.1:0-2164 GCA_035776715.1 Microvirga sp. | reverse complement strand
GTTGAAGCGCGTGGCGATGATCTCGCCCATCGTGAGGTTTTCCGTCGGGTTGACCCCGACATCGCCTGAATCCTCCAGCTCACTTGCGCGAAGGCGAACCTTGTGCTCGTCCATTTGGCTTCTCCGTCGTGTTTGACGGAACCGCCTTAGAACGGTTCCATGTAAGCTGAGTGACAGCTTCCGGCCCGAGGACGATTGCCGGGGACAGGACGCGCTGGATCGTGTATGGATCGACCATGACCGACGATAGCTCCACTCTCCGTCTCCAGCTGGCCGATCAATGGCAGAAGCTCGCCATCGAGCTGATCAAGAAAGGCCTGCCGGCCGACATCATCTTCGAGTCCCTGCTCACTGTGGGCCTTGCCGGACAGGTCGAGGTGCTCGGCAAGGAGGTGGCGGCCGCTCGGCTCGCCGCCATCGCCGAACAATTGTCCGAGCAGGTCCGGCAGCAGAAGGAGGCTTTGCAAGAGGCCTCCAACGCAACGAAGAACTGAACCGACTGGATCGGATGGCCGGGGCCACCCCAAAAAAGTTGCCGGACATTTCTTAAGCGTGCAACACCTCGCCAGATTGCGGCGTTAGGCTGAAAAGCCCTGTCCAAACCTGAGGTGATGCCCTCATGCAGCCGGCACTCGATAGCACTACCCTGGACCGCTTGATCTCTCTTGGGCGAGAGAGGGGACACCTTACGACCGAGGATCTCCGGGCCAGTCTGCCCATCGAGAGCATGAGCGCGGATGACATCGCGCTGATCGTGGTTCACCTGGAGGAAACGGGAGTGCCAGTCGAACTAGAGCCCGAGCTGCTTTCGCCCGATCAAAAGCCCGTATCGATGCCGCGGCACAGCGCAGAGATCATTCCTTTTCCAGGCCCTCGCGCCAAATCCAGGCCTGCTAAGGCGCAGCCTCTGCAACCAGCAAGATCCTCGATTTCAGAACCGCGCGATGAGACGGCCGATCTCATGCCTCCCGCACATTGGGTCGTCGCCGGAGCCGGAATCCTCGCCTTTGCCGTATTCTCGCTCATCATCTTCGCGACGGCCGCGTAGTGCCGGTCAGCCGGCTTTTGCCCAAATGCTGCTGGGGGGCTGATGCTGCTCAAGGCGCGGGAGAGGTCGGATCGCCGGACCCGTGAAGCGTACGGTGCTCAGATTTTCGGGTGGCCCCGATGAAAATCCCGTGTCGAGCAACGCGGTCTGCGGCTCAAAGAGGGAGCGGACGGCCGCCTTCATATCGTAGCCCAGAATTGGCTCGAAGGTAGCCGTAGCCTCGCCTGCCAGGTGCGAGGCGTCCGCAACCCGGGCCGGCGGCATGGGAGGTTGGGCCAGGGCGACTTGGTACACGAGATCCTGCGGCCGCGGCGGCGGAAGAGGTGCTGGCGGCACGACGCTCTCTGGCGCCGCAGAGGCGACCACCGTCGGCTGCTGCGCCGGCACCGGCGCCTGGGGCTGCGGCTGCGCCTTTCGCCCAAAGACATTCGTCAGAAGGGAGCCGATCGATCCGCCTCCGGCCGAGGCTTGCTGAGCGAGCGCTCCGTTGCGAGCGGCGATCTGAACTCTGGCCTGCTCGTAGCCGGGAAGGGGTTTGCCGTTGGAGGGGAGGTGCACCGTTTTCCCGTCAGGGAAAAGACGGACTAGCTGTTGCTGCGACATGCGAGGCCAGGCGCGCACGCTGCCCGTGTCCACATGCACGAAGTCCGAGGAGGCGTAGTAGCCGACGCCGCCATACTGCATGCGCATGGCGATTTCCCGGAGGCGCGTGGTCGGAACGTCCGGCAGGCGGATGTCCATGGCCTTGCCGAGCATGTGCTGGCTTTTCTCCGCCACGCCGTTCGACCGGCGACGAAGGGCGGAATTGGTCTCGGGCGAGCGGTAAGAGGAGATGATATGGATGGGCTGCCGGGACCCGGATTCCCGATAGACCTCCCACAGCACATCGAAGAGACGCGGGTCCATGCGCGTAGGCTTGTCGTTGCGCCAGTCCCGCAGGAACCAGTTGAGCTGCCCGAGGGCCTGCTCGTCGTATTGTCCGTTCCGGCGGAAGGTCACCGTCAGGCTGTCCTGGCGGTGGGTGTGGACGAAACTCAAGGTGCGCGTCTCGCCATCGGCGCGAACGGTCAGGTTCCAGGGGTAGACAGCAAGAAGTCCGGCCGCTCCGGCAAGAAG
>DASRWK010000012.1:0-3943 GCA_035776715.1 Microvirga sp. | reverse complement strand
CACGCTGCATCCGGCTTCAGGACGCCCCGGCGAATCTGATCCTCCTCGATGGATTCGAAGAGAGCCTTGAAGTTGCCTTCGCCGAACCCCTCGTCGCCCTTCCGCTGAATGAACTCGAAGAAGATCGGGCCGATGGCGGTTTTGCCGAAGCGCTGGAGCAGCACCTTCGTGAAGCCGCCCTCGACGACGCCCTCGCCATCGATGAGGATGCCGTTCTTCTGAAGACGGTCGAGGGGTTCGCCGTGGCTCGGCAGACGCTTATCGACGCGCGAGTAATAGATGTCGTTCGGGGCAGGCATGAATTCGAGCCCGCGGGAGATCAGGGCTTCGATGGATTCGTAGAGGTCGTGCGAGCCCAGAGCCACATGCTGGATGCCCTCGCCCTTGTACTCCTGGAGATATTCCTCGATCTGCCCGGTCTCGCCCGCGTCCTCGTTGATCGGAATGCGGATCTTGCCGTCGGGGCTCGTCATGGCGCGGGAGTGCAGGCCCGTCAGCTTGCCCTCGATGTCGAAATAGCGGATCTGACGGAAGTTGAAGAGGCGCTCATAGAAGCCCGCCCATTCGTTCAGCCGCCCGCGGTAGACGTTATGGGTCAGGTGATCGATGTAGTAGAGGCCGACGCCCTTCGGCTTCGGATCCTTCTCGGCCAACCATTCGAAATCCACGTCATAGATCGAGCCCTTCGCGCCATAACGGTCGACGAAGTAGATCTGCAGCCCGCCGATACCTTCGATCGCCGGGATCTCCAGCTCATTGGGGCCCCTCTCCGTCTGGACCGGCTTGGCCCCCATGGAGAGAGCGCGTTCGTAGGCATATTTCGCATCGACCACCCGGAAGGCCATCGCCGGAGCGGACGGGCCGTGCAGGCTGGCGAACTGCTCGGCGAAGGAGCCGGGCTGTGCATTGACGATGAAGTTGATGTCCCCCTGCCGGTAGAGCATCACGTTCTTCGAACGGTGCTTGGCGACCGGGCTGAAGCCCATGGTCTTGAAGAGCGTGTCGAGCTGCTTCGGATCAGGATGGCAGAATTCCACGAATTCGAAGCCATCGGTCCCCATCGGGTTGTCTTCGCTGATGGCCGGCGGCGGCGCGTCGTGAGGGAACGGTCCCATGGCTTTCCTCCTGTTATGGGCGCAGGCCCTCAACGGACCTGCTCGTTTTCAACCGGCGCATCGCCGAGAACCGGCCATGCGCTGTTTCGTCAAACCGCGTCCGGCTGGCGTTCCGGAGCGGCATCCTGAAAGGCGCGGAGTTCCGCACAGGCGGCGTCCACCGCGACGATCTTCGGAAAGGCAGCAAGCGAGACGTTGAAGCGCCGCGCGTTGAAGACCTGCGGCACGAGGTAGATGTCGGCGAGAGTGACCTGAGAGCCGAAGCAGAAAGGACCGGGCTCGATCAGGGCTTCGATGGCCTCGAAACCCTCGCGGATCCAATGGGCATACCAGGCGTCGATCGTTGCCTGCTCATGTCCGAGCGTCCGCTTGAGATAGCTGAGCGGCCCGAGATTATTGAGCGGATGGATATCGCAGGCGACGATGGAGGCGATGGCGCGCACCTTCGCGCGGCTCACGGCATCGCCGGGCAGCAGGGGCGGCTCCGGATAGACCTCGTCGAGATACTCGAGAAGAGCGGGGGACTGAATGAGAACCGTGCCGTCGATATCCAGAGCCGGCAGACGCTTCTGAGGGTTGACGGCGCGGTAGGCCCCTTCCGTCTGCTCGCCTTTCAGAAGGTTCACCGGCACGGATTCGTAAGGCACCCCCTTCAGGTTGAGCGCGATCCGGACCCGATAGGCCGCCGAGGAGCGAAAATAGGTATAGAGCTTCACTCTTCCACCTCCCCCTCAGGAGCCAGCTGCCGCGCATGGCCGCTCAGACGATCGATGAGCGAGACGAGAAGCCTTTGCTCCTCCTCGGTCAGAACGGAGACGAAGCGCTCCTCGAAGGCGAGCGCCTCGGGAGCCAGGGCCTCGTAGATCTCGCGCCCCTCGGGGGTCAGCTCCAGCAATGCCTCGCGCCGGTCGTCCTTGTTGGGCCTGCGCGCGATCAGGCCGCGCTGCTCCAGGGAAGCGACCGCCCGAGAGATCGTGGATTTGTGCATGACGCCGTGAGCCGCGATGTCCCGGGCCGTCCGGTACTCGTACTGCCCCAGGGTCACCACCACCCGCCAGGCTGGGATCGAAAGGCCGAACCGCTCGGCATAGATCTGCGCCAGGGCATTCGAGGTCAGGCTCGCCAGCACATTCAGGCGGTACGGCAGGAAATCCTCCAGGATGACCCTGGGATCGGAGACTTCCTGTTTCTTCTCTGCGGTCTGCCAGGCCATGACCGACCCCCTATCGTTGCACATGCAACCAATAACTCGAATTCGTTGCACCAGCAACTAGATTTGCCGTGTGCCCGGTCAATATTCATTCGGCCAAACCGGTTCCATTCCAGGAAGGGCTTTCGTGAGCGTTCACAATGTCCCTGGCCTCCGACCTCGGCACTCCCGCACCTGCGCCCTCGTGCCAGGCTTCATCGGATCCGGCCGCCCGTGAAGCGTTCCGGCACCATGGCCCTCCTGTTCGGGACGTGGTTCCCGCAGCGCGTGATGCAATACGCCGCCGAACGGCCGATACCGCAGGAGAACTCCATCGATGGCCGGAGAGACCTCAGGAAGCACCTCGCCCCCGATCAGCGCAGGCCCACGTGAGCTTCCTGTGCCTTCGGCCGGCAAAACCCCTCGTCATGGCAGCTCGCGCTCAGGGATCGGGATCGAACGCCAACCCGTCGCCGAGCCTTTCGAGGGTCAGCGGAGCGCGGCGTTCCAGGTCCTTCCATGTCACCGAAGCAGGAGCGTCGCTCGAAATATGCCCGGTCGAAAGCCGCATCCTGCGAGTGAGATAATTGACGCTGACATCCTTGGTCTTGCCTGTGGCGCGGTGCACTTCAGAACGGTCATAGCCGATCAGCTCGAAGCGTCCGTTTCGGTACTGAACCTTGTGCGTCGCCGTGAACATGCCCCATCCGCCGGCACTCATGAAGAGATGGAGAGTGATCTCCAGGCCTCCGCGCCGGATCGCTATCCCGCCATGATCTTCGCCGAAAGGATCTGCCTGCACCGGATTGTCGCGGCGCGGGATGAGCGTGTGGTTCTCGACGTTCAGAACGTAGTTCCCCGAAGGGCCGTCGCGGAACGCCACCGCCAGAATGCGCGGATTCGTGTCGAACGGATTCTCGCCGAGACCCGGGTTCTCGATCACGTTTTTCGGATCGTTCTGTCGGAGCACAATCGCCAGATCGCCGACACCGTCCCGGTTCAGATCACCGCTAGCCTGAGCCTCGAGAATCCAGCCTCGGGGTACGAACCCGTCCGCAGACGCTGCCTGTCTCGGCAGGCTCGGATAGGTCACGTCTGGAATGACGAGCTCCTGCGCGGCAGCGGGAATGCTCCCGCCGCCCATCGTCAGCCAGAGGAGGAGCGCCGTTGAGAAAGCGCCTCTCCTCTGCGGTTTCATCGCTCTTACGCCCGTCCCCGGGTGCGGATCATGAAGGTGTCGAAGGCGTATTCGTTGAGCTGCCACCAGGGCAGAACATCGTTGCGATAGGCCACCATCGAGTCGTAGGCCTTCTTGAAGTTCTCGTTCTTGGCCGAGAGCTCTTCATAGAGCTCGTTGGCGGCCTTGAGCGAGGCCTCCATGATAGGCTGCGAGAAGGTGCGCAGTTCAGCGCCCCCGCCGACCATGCGGCGCAGGGCCTGACCGTTCACGGCATCATATTTCGCCAGCATCCAGTTGTTCGCGGCCTCGGCGGCGTTGGACATGATGGCCTGGTAGTGTTTGGGCAGTTCGTCCCATTTCGCCTTGTTGATGACGAGGTGCAGCATGGCGCCGCCCTCCCAGAAGCCGGGGGCGTAATAGTACTTGGCGACCTTCAGGAAGCCGAGCTTCTCGTCGTCG
>DASRWK010000011.1:0-4766 GCA_035776715.1 Microvirga sp. | reverse complement strand
ATGAACCGCGCTTCTCTTCACTTCATTCTCGCCGCACTCGTTGCCATCGCGCTCCCGCTCTTCATGCGGTCCGGCACGCTCGCGTCCGAGGTGCTGATCTTCGCCATGGCGGCGGCCGCGTGCAATCTGCTCCTGGGCTATACCGGGCTCCTGTCCTTCGGCCAGGGAATCTTCTTCGGCCTCGGGAGCTATGCTGTCGGGCTGACCTTGCTGCACACCTCGCTCCCGCTCGGTCTTGCGCTCGTGTTCTCGACCCTCGCGGGCGCCGTCGTCGCCGCGGGCGTCGGCTGGCTCTCGATCCGCCGGCAGGGCGTCTACTTCGTCATGCTGACGCTCGCCTTCTCCCAGTTCTTCTACTTCCTCGCCTACACGTTCAAGGACGTGACGGGCGGCGACAACGGTCTGCTCAACATTCCGCGGCCTGCCATCGGACCGTTCGCATTGGGGAATTCCTGGGCCTATTACGCCTTCGTGGCGGTGCTCTTCCTGCTCGTCTTCGCGATCCTGCAGCGGGTCGCGGGCTCCACGTTCGGGCGCACCCTGCTCGCGGTCCGCGACAACGAGGAGCGCGCGCGGGCGATCGGCTTTCCCGTCCGGCTCTTCAAGATCACGGCCTTTGCCGTCTCAGGCGCCGTGACCGGGCTTGCTGGAGCGCTCCATGCCCTCCTCATCGGCGTCGCGCCGCTGTCGAGCATCGAATACCACATGAGCGAGAGCATCCTGATCATGACGATCATCGGCGGCAGCGGAAACCTGTTCGCCTCCGTGCTGGGAGCCGGGTTCTACGTGATCGTATCGGATCTGCTCTCGTCGATCTGGCCGCGCTGGCTTCTCCTCCTCGGAGGGCTTCTCATCGTGGTGGCGCTCTTCATGCAGAAGGGCCTCTGGGGGCTCCTCGAACGGCTGGTCGAGGCCCTGCACAGCGACCGCAAGTCTCCCGTCGAGACTTCCATCGAGTCTCGCATCCAGCCGGAATCCGAGGGGAGGGGCATATGAGCATCCAGGCGCCGATCCTTGCAGCCGAGAACCTCGGCGTCCGCTACGGCAGCTTCGTTGCCCTCTCGGAGGTCGCGCTGTCCATCCGGCCCAACACCATCCACTCGGTGATCGGCCCGAACGGCGCGGGAAAGACCACCCTGTTCCATGCGCTCACCGGACGCGTTCGCGCGTCGAGCGGCCGGATCACTCTCAACGGGCGGGACATCACGCATGTCTCCGACGACAAGAGAGTGCCCCTGGGCATCGCACGGTCCTTCCAGGTGACGAGCCTCTTCCAGAACCTGAGCGTCCGCGAGAACCTGCGCCTGGCGGCTCAAGGGCGCACGCCCCTGCAGGCGCTTGCGCCCTGGCGCGGGGTGGATCCGCGCGGCAGGGCGCTCGCCGTCGCCGACGAGGTCATGGAGCGCCTGGAGCTGACCCATGTTTCGGAAAGGGCGGCAGGCGAACTCTCTCACGGGCAGCAGCGGCGTCTCGAAGTCGGCATGGCGGTTGCGGCGAAGCCGCGGCTGATCCTGCTCGACGAACCGACCTCGGGAATGGGAATCGACGACGTCGAGGCGATGAAGGCGCTGATACGCGATCTGGGGCGCGACCACACGGTGCTCTTCATCGAGCACAACATGGGCATCGTCATGAACATCAGCGACACTGTGACGGTCATGCGCGCGGGGCGCGTGCTGGTGGAGGGGCCGCCCGCCCTGGTGCGCGACGACCCGGAAGTGCGGCGTGCCTATCTCGGCAACATGATCACGGGTGACATCGCATGACCTCCGCATTGCTCGAAATCGAGAACGTGCACGGCTATTACGGCAAGAGCCATATCCTTCAGGGCGTGACACTGGAGGTGCGGGCGGGGGAGGTCGTGACGCTGCTCGGCCGGAACGGCGCGGGGAAGACCTCGACCCTGAAGAGCATCAGCGGCCTGCTCTCGCCGAGCGCCGGGCGCGTGCGCTTCGCCGGAACGGACATCACCGGATGGCGCCCTCACCGGATCGCTCAGCGCGGCCTCGCCCTCGTGCCCGAACATCGCGGCATCTTCGGATTGCTCAGCGTGGAGGAGAATCTGCGCATCGCGGAGCGGAAGGGCTCGCCATGGTCGCTGAAGGACGTGTACCGGATCTTTCCGCGCCTCGAAGAGCGCCGCCGCAACGGAGGCGGCCAGCTCTCCGGCGGCGAGCAGCAGATGCTGGCCATCGCCCGCGCCCTTCTCAACGCGCCGAAACTCCTGATGCTGGACGAACCCGTCGAAGGGCTGGCTCCCGTCATCGTCGACGAGATCGTCGACCAGATCAGGAAGATCCGCGCGACCGGAATCCCGATCCTGCTCGTGGAGCAGAACCTTGCCGTCTGCACGCAGCTCGCCGATCGCCACTACATCCTGGAGCTCGGCCGGGTCGTCTATCACGGCACGCATGACGAGTTCGCGGCCGATGAGGCGACGAAGGACCGCTATCTGGGTGTGAAGGCCCATTGACACGACGTTCTGGTAAAAACGAATGATTTCAAATCTGCAAATCGATGCCCGGCGTCTCTGGGGCAGCCTGATGGAAACCGCGCGGATCGGCGGAACGCCAAGGGGCGGCATATCGCGGCTGACCCTGACGGAGACCGACAGGCAGGTGCGCGACTGGCTCAAACAGGAATGCGAGAGACTCGGTTGCACCGTGACGGTCGACGAGGTCGGCAACATGTTCGCCGTTCGCCCCGGCAGGCGCTCCGATCTCCCGCCCATCGCGATCGGAAGCCACCTCGATACACAGCCCACGGGTGGAAAGTTCGACGGGATTCTCGGCGTGCTCGGGGGGTTGGAGATCCTTAAGACTCTTCAGGATTCAGGCTACGAGACGAACGCGCCTCTCATGCTGGTGAACTGGACCAATGAGGAGGGATCACGCTTCGCGCCCGCCATGCTCGGGTCCGGCGTCTATGCGGGAGTCTTCGACCGGGCCTATGCGGACAGCCGGGAAGATCGTCAGGGCGTCACGTTCGGCGAGGCCATTGAGGCGATCGGCTATCGGGGGAGCGCCAAAGCCGGATCGATCAAGTTCGGAGCGATGTTCGAGCTGCATATCGAGCAGGGGCCGATCCTCGAACAGGAGGAGAAGGTCATCGGAATCGTCGAGGGAGTCCAGGGCATGCGCTGGTACGAGCTCTCCGTCACGGGCCGGGAGGCGCATACGGGCTCTACTCCCATGCCCATGCGGCGCGACGCTCTGGTGGGCGCGGCGCGGCTCATCGACAGGATCGAGGCCATTGCGCTCGAGCACGGTCCTTCCGCCGTGGGCTCCGTGGGTTTGATCGAAGTTCAGCCCAACTCACGAAACGTCGTTCCGGGCCGCGTGTTCTTCACCGTGGATTTCCGCCATCCCGAGGATGCCGTTCTCGATGCCATGGAGCGGAAGCTCCTCGACGCGATCGACGAGATGACCCGCAAGATGCATCTTGAAGTGGAACCCAAGAAAGTGTGGGAGTCGCCGGCCGTCAGGTTCGATGCCGATTGCCTTACCTCCGTGCAAAAGAGCGCGGAAGCGGCGGGATATCCGGCGCGCCGCATGATCTCGGGCGCCGGCCACGATGCGGCCTATATCGCACGCGTCGCGCCGACGGCCATGATCTTCGTGCCCTGTGCCGGCGGACTGAGCCACAACGAGGCAGAAAGCACCTCCTTCGAGGATTGCGCGGCCGGGGCGCAGGTGCTCCTCGGCGCCGTTCTCGACTACGACGGGCGCGGGACGGAACGCCCGAGCTGAAACGTCTCGGGCGAACCGCTCCGGGTTCGTCCGGATGCAGGGACCTCATCGGCGCTGGGCAGCGCCTTCACAAGGATGGACTGGCATGCGCTTCGTTGTCGCTCGCATGAATCATGAAACCAATACCTTCTCGCCGGTGCCGACGCCGCTTGCGTCGTTCAATTCCCGCTGGGGAATGGAAGCACTGCAGGCCGGCAGGGGCTCTCGCACGGCGATGGGTGCCTTCCTGGCCTTCGCAGAAGAGCGCGGGGCGGAGGTGGCGACGCCGGTCTTCGCTACGGCCAACCCGAGCGGACCTGTGGCGGATGACGCGTTCGAGGCCATGGCGGCGGCCATTGTCGATGCCGCTGGGAACGGGTGCGACGCCATCCTCCTGGATCTTCATGGGGCGATGGTGACCGAAAGCCTGGAGGATGGCGAGGGCGAGCTCCTCGCCCGCATCCGCGCCGTCGCGCCGGATGTGCCGGTCGGTGTCGCCCTCGACCTTCATGGCAACATCACCGCCCGAATGGTTGCGAATGCCGACGTGCTGGTCGGCTTCAAGACCTATCCCCATGTGGACATGTTCGAAACCGGAGCCCATGCGGCGAGGCTCGTCGGGCGCATGCTCGCCGAGGGGCTTGCGCCGAAGCGGGCCTGGTGCCATCCGCCGCAACTGGCCCATACCCTGAAAATGAACACCGGCGTTCCCGGGGCCATGCAGGATGCGATCGCGGCCGCAAGAACCGCGGAGGAGCGGCCCGGCGTGCTGGCCGTCAGCGTTTTCGGCGGCTTCCCCATCGCCGACATCCCGGAGGCGGGCGTATCGGTTGTCACGGTCGCGGAAACGGCCGATCTCGCGGCGGAGGTCGCGCGCGACATCGGCGGGCTTCTGTGGGAGCGCCGCGCCGAGTTCGTGTATCACGAGGAGCCGCTTCACCAGTCGATCGCCGCGGCGCGCTCATCCGCCGAAAGGGCGGGGCAGGGGCCCGTGCTGCTGCTCGACCATGGCGACAACTGCATGTCCGGCGGCACGTG
>DASRWK010000010.1:0-6721 GCA_035776715.1 Microvirga sp. | reverse complement strand
GACCGACCGGTCCGCGCACGCCTTACCCCGTGAACGATCCCGGGATCACGGATCCGAAGGGGCCGGGATCCGAGCCCGATTACTTGCCCGGAAACCCGACCGATCCGGGAACGCGGCTGTAGGGAATCGAAGAATCAGACTTCCAGGATCGCGTAGGGCTTGCCCGTAGGCTTCTCGATGTGCTTGGCGACGTTATAGACGGGTTGCCCGCCCGGCGTTCGCCCTTCGAAGCGGCCGCGATGGGCGTGGCCGTGCACGATGGCGTTGACCTTGAAACGGTCGATGGTTTCGGCCAAGCGCGAGGAACCGAGGAACGGATAGATCTCCAAGGGCTCATTCTCGATGGTGTCGACGACCGGCGCGTAGTGGAGAATGACGACGGAGCGCTTCGCGCGCACCTGACGCATGGCATTCTCGAGCCGAAGCGTTTCGTTCATGGTTTCGTTGACGAACTGCTTCATGGCAGGTTCGCCGAAGAAGCCCAGCATGCGCCGTCCGAAACCGCCCGCAAAACCCTTCACGCCGACAAAGCCGACGCCGTCGATCTCCACCGACTGCCCGTCGAGCACCTTCATGCCCGCATCGCGCAGGATGCGTGTCACCTCTTCCGGCGTGCCGCACTCGTAATCGTGATTGCCGAGCACTCCCACGACCGGGATCGAGCAGGCCTTGAGATCCTGCGCGAGGATCTCCGCCTCCTTCGGCTTGCCGAGATCCGTCAGGTCGCCGGTCAGGACGAGGACATCCGCCTCCTTGGAGATTTCGCCGAACAGCTCGCGATAGGAAATGCCATTGTCTTCACGCACGTGAAGGTCGCCCATGGCTGCAACCTTCAGGGTCTTCTCAACGTCACTCATTCCGCCATTCACCTTCGCCGCCCACATCGGCGAAGCCCCATTGCTTCACGTCAATCTCGTAATCGATCCGGGAGAACATCCGTCCACGGCACACTTTCATCTGCGGCGGCGGCAGGTCGAGCTGCTTGGCCAATCTGTCGAGCAACTCGTCCATGACCCAGCGCGGGACCTTGTCGCGCTCGGAGGGATAGATCCAGCGGAAGTTGAGCAGGTGCATGAGCAACACCTCCCAATGGACTTCCATGTAGGCCAGCAGGCGGTGCCAATCGATCTGGTCGTGCGCCTTGAGAATCGTGTGCGCCACATCCGCGCCGTCATAGCGGTGGCGGAGCTGGATGAAGCACTTGGACCAGACAAGCTCGGTCGGGCCGACAATGCGCACCGGATGGCCGAACACCTCGATCTGCCGGGCATGTTCGAACCAGGGATCACCGATCGGCATCGTGCCGTTCGAGGAGGCGAAGATCACGTCGAAGAAGTATTGGCCCTTGAACACCTTGCCGAGCCAGCGGTCGTCCTCGATCTCGACGGAATATCCGATGCTCTTGAAGTGCGACAGGACGCGCGTGTAGTCGCCGGCCTTGCAGAAGATGTCGAGGTCCTTCGTAGGGCGCGTGATGCCGGTATAGGCCGACAGTGCGTAGGTGCCGGCGAGCAGGAAGGGCAGACCCAGCTGGTTCAGCTCCCTCAGGGCCTCGGCATAAAAGGCTTCGGATTCCGGGTATTTGAGCGTTGGCTCCGCCTTCGCATCCATGATGGGAACGCTGTGGGAAGCATTGTAGGTGAGGTCAGGGTCGTGCGCTGCCATAGGCCTTGTCCAAAGCGGGGCCGATGATGACCCGCGTTCGACAACCGTATGGCAGATATGAAGTTCCGCAGCGGCTCGGTTCGCGCTGTGAAACCGGCCCGTCCATCACACCCGGGGTGAGCCGCAGCGGGCTCGATGGCCGTTGCGGCTAATGATCCCCGTGGGAGGTGCGTACATCCCTTGGACTGTTGAGGATCTCGAGCAGGCTGGTGGCGATGTGACGGGCCTCGTCGTCCTTGAGACGCAGCAGGAAGGGGGGCATCATCCCGGCCTGCAGGCCAACCACCGCAAATCCATGCTCGTCGGTTCCCACGTCGATGGTGGAGGAGGTGACCTCCACCAGTTCCTCCGGAACCTCCTCCTGATCCTCGCTGCTCTCGCCGATGGCGATGAGGAGCTGGCTGAGGGCCTTGACCAGGGAGCGGGCGGCATGAGGGTCCATGACCACGGCGGTCGATTGCTCATCCTTCTGGAATGCGATCTGAATGTTGTCGCCTTCGAGTGTGACGGAGATACCTGCCATTGTCGTCCTCATCCTTCCCGTCACTATGACGTCGTGCGCATGCGGGAAAAGGCAAGTCCTGGTACGACAGGAGCGCCCCGCTCCCAAGAGGGCAGGGCGCTTCCAGGTCGATGATCAAAGGTTTTCCAGGGGATAAGACCTCCGTCTGGAGGCGGGGGTCAGACGCCGCGTTTGCGGCCGCCGGTGCTTTCCGTGCCTGCGGTGTTCATCCCGGGGCGTCCGACCGTTCCGGCTCCTGCGACACCCGCTCCCGAGAGCATGCTGCCGCCCATGCCCATGTCGGCCGCCTGCTGGACGCGCAGGTTGTTCTGCACGTGGGTGACGCCCGAGACGGTTTCCGCGATATCCTCCGCATGCCGCTTCTCGAAGCGGCTGTTCACGATACCGCTCAAGGTGACCTCCCGGTTCGACACCGACACCTCGATCTCGGAGGCGTCGATATGCGGGTCCTCCGTGAGGCGGTCGTTCACGTCCTCCAGGATCCGGGAATCCGAGCGCTGATAGCCCTTCGGGCCACGCCCCCGATGCTGGCCGGCCTGGCGCATGTCCCGGTCGCGGCGGCGCTCTGCGTCCTCGTCGCCGAACCAGGAGCGCACCTCGTCTCCGGCCCTGTCGAGGAATCCCCTGTCCTCGTCATAGTCGCGCGAGCCTCGCCCGAACGCGTCCGAGCCGTACCGGTCCTGGCCGAGTCCGCGGGAGCCGGCGGAGCGGGGAGTGCCCCAGTCCCGGTTCCGCTCCCAATCTCGATCCCGGTCCCGTCCCGAGCGGAAGAGCGAGGAGGGGTCGTAGTCGCGGTCCTCGCCGACGACGTCGTGCCAGTCGCGGGAGGAGCCGCCCGAGCCGTAGCCGGCGGAATCCCCGTAATCGCGCCTGGGCACCCGCTCGTAACCGGCATCGCGGCTGCGGTCGTATCCGGCGCGTTCGTTGCCGAAGCCTCGACGGGCGATGTAGCCGTCGTCATCGTCGCGGTAGCGGTCGTTCGCCATGGGAGCGCTCCTTCCTGTCGTGGAATGGGCCCGCCTCCGGGGCGGGGCCTTGCTCGGACAACGTGAGGCCGCAAAAGCCGTTCCTCCCCCGCGTTTTTCCAAAGTCCCGCTTGAACGGGTACGCCGGGAGCGCATTGACGGGGACGCGGCGATCCGGAAGGCAGAGGGTTCTCCATGACGCAATTATCGGGTTTGAGTGACGAGGCCCTGGCGGTTTTCGCCTTCGCGGCCTATCATCAGCTGTCCAGTGGCCAGATCGTCAGAAGCGTGGTGCAGCGCGACGGGGCCGGACACAAGGCAAGCGACGCGGCCGTGTCCGAGTTGGCAGGGCGGGGCCTCGTCGAGGCGGACGGCGACGAGATCCGCTTCACGGAGGAAGGGGAGCAGGCCCTCCAGGCCTTCGTTTCAGGCCTTCGCGGCGGCCGTTCCGCCTGACGGGCCTACCCAACAAGGCTTAGCTGTCCTGCCTTGCAATTGCCAAATCCTTCCCCTACTTATTCTGGCATCGACATTTGGCCGGACGACTGGGCTACTTCGCTTTGGCACTGCCGGGCGCACGTTCCTTCTCTCTACCAATATCGACTAACGGGCGGTTTGGCCTTGGCCCTCGCCCACGTGCAAGCGACAGTGAAAGGATTTCCCATGGAACAGGGAACCGTGAAGTGGTACAATGAAACCAAGGGTTATGGTTTCATCCAGCCCGACAACGGCGGCAAGGACGTGTTCGTCCATGCGACGGCGCTCGAGCGTGCCGGCATGCGTGGCCTGCGCGAGGGTCAGAAGATCTCTTACGAGCTTCAGACCGACCAGCGCACCGGCCGCACCTCTGCAGTGAACCTGCAGAACGCGTAAGGTTTGATACTGGAGAGCGTGCCCGGCGCGCTCTCTTGCTTATCGGCCGTTCCGCCTGAGGAGCGGCTTTTTTGTTATGAGGAAGGCTTTGCATGGCAAAGGAAGAACTGATCACCTTCGAAGGACTTGTGACTGAAATTCTGCCGGATGCGCGCTACCGTGTGCAGCTCGACAATGGCCACGAGGTTATTGCCTACACCGCCGGCAAGATGAAGAAGAACCGCATCAAGACGCTGGCGGGCGACCGCGTGACCGTCGAGATGTCGCCCTATGACCTCGAGAAGGGCCGGCTCATCTTCCGCCACAAGGATTCGGGTGCATCGTCCGGTCCGCGTCCCCCGCAGCGCGGCAATCAGCAGTTCCGGCGCCGGTAATCATCCGACTGCGCGCCGCTCGACGCTGCGCAAGTCCAGTCAGCGATATCCGATGAATGAAAGCCCGGGAGCGGTCGGCCGCTTTGCCGGGCTTATGCCGTTGAGGCGGGATGCGTCTCGTCAGGCGACCGCGTGCATCACCGAGAGCGTCACGCGGTCGGGGCCGATGTCCTCGTCCATGTCATCGAAGTGCATCAGTTCCGCGAGGCGGTTGCGCGCCCGGTTCACGCGGCTCTTGATGGTGCCCACCGCGCAGCCGCAGATCTCCGCGGCCTGCTCGTAGGAGAAGCCTGAGGCGCCCACCAGCAGCAGCGCCTCGCGCTGGTCGTGCGGCAGGCGCGCCAACGCCTTCTGCAGGTCCTCGAAATCGAGATGCGGCAACTGATCGGGCTGCACGGAGAGAGCGGCCGCATATTTGCCGTCAGCGTCCTCCACCTCACGGCGCCGCTTGCGGTACTCGGAATGGAACAGATTGCGCAGGATGGTGAAAAGCCACGCCTGCATGTTGGTGCCTGGCTGGAAGCGATCGATATTGGCGATCGCCCGCATCAATGTCTCCTGCACGAGATCGTCCGCGCGGTCCACGTTGTTCGTCAGAGAAATGGCGAAGGCGCGCAGGTTCGGCGTCGCCTTGAGCATGGAGTCGCGAAGATCGATGTCGATGCTCATGATTGCTGCTTCTCCGGCTTCCGCTCATCCAAGCGATTGATGATCTCGATGAAGCGATCCGGAACCGGCTGCTCGCCAAGCGCCAGCGCTTCGTAGAACTGCCGCAGGCGCTGGCCGAGCTGAGCCTGGACCGAACGGCTGAGCGCCGGCGACGATGATTTTCGGAGGCCCGGAACAGGCTCTGGATCGAATTGAGACATGTGCTTTGGAAACTTTTTTTGCATCGGGTCGTCCTGATCCGTATTGAGGTGGCGACCTCCCGCAGGGGTCGCGCTCACGGCGGCACCCAATCGCCGTGGAGGTAACGCCAAGCCGTTCCGATCGTTCCGTCACGGCAGAGATTCTGCAGGCCGCCGTTCGCAGCCCTTGGGAACCAAATCCAAACGGCCAAGTTTCCCTTCCAACGACACAGTTTCGACCGAGGGCTGCAGATTGCGGCTTATGGAGCGTCCATGCGGCGGGAGGCAGCCTCGAGGTGGAGACCCCCAACGGAGGCAACATCATGGGCGTCAGCACCATCCTGCTCATTCTCGTCATTCTTCTGCTCATCGGCGCCGTGCCCGCATGGCCGTACAGCCGCGGCTGGGGCTATGGCCCGAGCGGACTTCTCGGCGTCATCCTGCTCATCCTCATCGTCCTTCTGCTGATGGGACGGCTCTGAGCAGGCGCGAAGATAGGCGAATTGCAAAAGGCGGGCTCGAGCCCGCCTTCTTGTTGTCAGGCTGCCGGTATCCGAGCGATCCGGAAGGCGGGCGCCGTATGGCCAAGCTCGTGCGCAACCGCACATCCGCGACACCGATGACATCTTAGATACGGTGTCGTCGGAAGCTGTCGGGAGGCTCTTCAAAACCTGTACCTGTAGATGTCGTCCTGTCGATGTCTGCGTCTCTCGAAACAGGTCCGGCCCTCTTCCCGAAATGCATGTGCCGGGAAAGACCCCCGTCACCTGGCATCCCCTTACCAGGTGACGGGGGGCGGCGCGTGCCGTGCCGGTGCAAACGCTCGCTCCTTCGACTGCGCCTCCTGCGGCCTTGACAGGCAGCCTCGAAGAAGGTCCTGGCTCAAGGCGGGTGCGAGGCGTTCCGGGTTCCTGCAGGAGGGTGTAGACTGGGTAAGACGCTCGCCCGGGGACGGAGGAAGCGATGCCCATCTTCCTGGACCGGCACGACCTGAAAGGCCTGACGGCGGCGGATGTCGCGGAGGCCCACCGGAAGGATCTGGAACTGCAGGGTCGTTATGGCGTGCGGTTCCTGACCTATTGGTTCGACGATACGCGCGGTACGGCGTTCTGTCTCATCGAGGCGCCCGACATCCACACCGCCATGCGGGTTCATGACGAGGCTCACGGCAATATCGCGCGTGACGTCATCGAGGTCGATCTCTCCGCCGTCGAGGCGTTTCTCGGGCGCGTGTCCGATCCGGCCCCGGTGGGGGCGGGATCCGGCGTGACGGTCGATCCGGCCATGCGCACCATCATGTTCACGGATATCGTGGACTCGACCGGGATGACCGCACGGCTCGGCGACGTCCGGGCCGTCGAGATGGTGCGCGCCCACGATGCCCTGGTCCGCCGCGCCCTGCACCGCGCGGGCGGGCGCGAGGTCAAGCACACCGGCGACGGGATCATGGCCTCCTTCGACGATGCGCTGGCC
>DASRWK010000009.1:0-11299 GCA_035776715.1 Microvirga sp. | reverse complement strand
GAAGGGCTCGCGGAACTCCTCCGCCAGGAGATCGGGCAGCTGCTCGTGCCGTGCGAAGCCGAAATCGATGAGCACCGCCTCGCCCGTCTCGCGGAACATGACGTTGCTGGGCTTCACGTCGAGATGGATGACCTTCTGGAGATGCAGGTCGTGCAGGGCGCGCGCGACCTTCGCACCGATCCGGACCACCTCGTTCCAGGGCAGCGGGATGTCGGACAGTCGCGCCTTCAGCGACGGGCCGGGGATGCGCTCCATCGCGATGTAGGGCTGCGGATCGAGGGGGCCCGCGGCGATGAAGCGCGGCACGTGAGGCCCGGAGAGGCGCGGCATGATCATCTGCTCGGTCTCGAAGCAGACGATGGGGATCGGATCGTCGCTGTCGATGAGCATGGGGAATTTCATGACCAGCGGCGCGGGATCGTCCTCCCGCTCCGCCGACCAGATCTGGGCCATGCCGCCGGTGCTCACATGCTCCCTGAGCGTGAACCCGTCGATCACCATGCCCGGCTCGAGGCGAAGGCGCATGCTCAGCGCCCTTCCTCGAGACGCTGAGCGAGCCGCTCGGGCAGACCCGCCTCGCGCACCTTCCGTGCGGCGGCGGCCGTGTCGTAGGGGACCCGGAAATAGCGCAGGCTCTGGCGCACCGTATCGAACACCGCGTAGTTCGCGGCCGGAACGCCGTCGCGCGGCTGCCCCACCGCGCCGATCACGGCGAGCCAGGAACGGGTGGCGAGGAGCGGGATCTCGTTGTCGCCGACGGGCGAGAAGGATCCGACCTTCGCGGTCGTGCTCATGTGGTAGAGCATGGGCACATGCACATGCCCGCAGAAGGTGATGTGGGCATCCACCCGGCCGAAATGCCGCGCCGCCTCGAGCGTGTCGGTGATGTAGTTCCAGCTGCGTGGCGCGTAGCCGTTGGCGTGGACGTAGAGAACGCTCCCTTCCTCGTGGAGCAGGGGAAGGTCCGCCAGGAAGGCGCGCTGCTCCATTCCCAGCTGGCCGCGGGTCCAGTGGAGCGATTCCCGCGCCAGGCTGTTCATGTCCTCGTCGGAACCGTCGATGGCGGCGTCGTGATTGCCGAGGAGCGCGACCGCGCCATCGCTCACGAGCATCCTGACCGTGTCGACCACCCAGGCCGGGTCGGCTCCGTAGCCGACGTAATCGCCGAGCAGGATGATCCGGTCGACCGGGAGCGAACGCGCATGGGCGAGACAGGCCGAGAAGGCCTCGCGGTTGCCATGGATGTCGGTCAAGAGCGCGATGAGCATGCGCGCACTAAACTCCTAACCATTCCTTAACGCAACCTCGGCGGGGCGGCCTGACTTGGGTTTCCCCTTCAAGCCGCTTTCCTGGTAAACAGCAGCGCGACCCCGAAGCCGATCATGGTGGCGCCCGAGAGGCGGTTCAGCCAGCCGAACACGTTCCCGTTGCGGGAGAGCCGGTTGAGGCGGTGGCCGAGCACCGAGTAGAGGAAGACCGCGACCACTTCGAGCACAAGGAAGACCGCACCCAGAACCGCGAAGCTTAGCCAATAGGCGCCGGGTTCGACGAATTGCGGAAGGAAGGCGGTAAAGATCAGGATCGCCTTGGGATTGCCGATGGCGGTCCAGAATTCCTGCTGGACGAGGACTTTCAAGGACCGCCGCCCCCCTCCGGCCTCCGGCGCGCCGATGGCCACGCCTCCCCGGAGAATCCTGATGCCGAGCCAGATCAGATAAGCCGCTCCCGCGAACTTGAGGGCCACGAAGGCCGCCTCGGAGGCGGCCAGCACGGCTCCGACGCCGAGCGCCGTCAGGATGATCATGATGGCGAAGGCCGCGAGGCGGCCGGACGAAGCCATCACGGCGGTGCGGACCCCCTCCTGCAATCCATAGGTCAGGGACAGCAGGTTGTTGGGCCCGAACGCCATGTTGAGCGCGAAGCACGCGGGAACGAACAGGAGCAGCGCACCCGGCGTCACGGCCGCCTATCCCCGCAGGGCTTCCAGCACCTTGCCGCCGGGACGCCCGCGCGGCTCGAGGCCGATGCGGCGCTCCACGTCCTTGATGGCCTCGCGGGTCTTGGAGCCGATCTTGCCGTCCACCTCGCCGATGTCGTAACCGCGCGAGAGCAGCAGAGTCTGCAGCTCGCGGCGCTGCGCGCGGGAGAGCGGCGGATCGTCCGTCGGCCAGGCGGTCTGGATGCCGGGCAGGCCCTTCAGGCGGTCGCCGAGCAGCGCGATGGCGAGGCCATACGATTCGGCGGCATTGTAGGAATAGACCGCATCGAAGTTCTTGGTGACGAGGAAGGCGGGACCGTTCACGCCTGCCGGGATGATGATGCCGGCGTGGTAATTGCCCGAGAGCGGACGCCCGTCGACGCGGGTCACGCCCATGGCCGCCCAGGAGGACAGGGGACGCTTGCTCTTGCGGCCGGCCAGCTTCGGGTTGAAGTTTCGGGGCAGGCGCACCTCGTAGCCCCAGGGCAGGCCCTTCACCCACCCCGCCCTCTTGAGGAAGTTGGCGGTGGAGTGAACAGCATCCGGCACGGAACCCATGATGTCGCGCCTTCCGTCGCCGTCGCCGTCGACGGCCAGGCGCTGGAAGGTGGAGGGCATGAACTGCGTGTGGCCGAAGGCGCCGGCCCAGGAGCCGCGCAGATTTGCGGGGTTGATGTCCCCGTCCTGCACGATCTTGAGCGTCGCCATCAGCTCGCCCTTGAAATATTCGTTGCGGCGCGGCGCATAGCAGACGAGGGTCGTGAGCGACTGCACGAGAGGCCGCCCGCCGATATCCTTGCCGAAATTGGATTCGACCCCCCACACGCCCGCGATCACATGGCGGTCGACGCCGAAGCGGGCCTCCGCCGATGCCAGGGCTTGCCCCCACTGGCGCATGGCGACCCTGCCGTCCTGCACGCGCTCGTCGTCCACCAGGGCCGCGAGGTAATCCCAGATCGGGGTCTTGAACTCCGGCTGGTTCTTCATGAGGTCGAGGATCGACAGGTCCGGCTCGATGCCGCGGGTGGCGGCGTCGAAGGCCTGCCCCGAGATGCCCTTGGCGGCGGCTTGGCTGCGCAGGGACGACAGGCAGGAGCGGAAATCGGCCTGGGCCGAGGCTGACGTGGCGCCCAGGGAGAGAGCGCCGACGATCGCGGGAAGAAGGATGCGTTTCATGCCCGCGACCTTGCAGGCAATTTGGTTAAACTTATGGAAACGGGGCCGCAGCGCCCGATCGCCGTCCCCACGATCTCCCTCGTCATCCGGCCTTGGGGTCCGCGTCTCTGCGCCGCTGCGGTCCCTCAATACGGAGATGGCCGGGACAAGCCCGGCCATGACGAGGAGAGCTAACAGGTGAAGAACGGGTTCTCGACATTCATCCCCGGATAGGTGCGGCACTCACGCCCAGGCACGCTCGGAGAGCTTCTTCTCGAAGCTGTCGATGGCGAAAGCCTTCTCCATGGTCAGGCCGATGCCGTCGAGACCGTTGAGCATGCAGTGCTTCTTGAACGGATCGATGTCGAAGGTGATCCTGCCGCCGTCGGGGCCGCGGATTTCTTGGGCTTCGAGATCGACGGTGAGCGTGGCGTTGGCGCCGCGGCTGGCGTCGTCGAAGAGCTTCTCGAGGTCCTCGGGGCTCACCTTGATCGGCAGAATGCCGTTCTGGAAGCAGTTGTTGTAGAAGATGTCGGCGAAGCTCGTGGAGATCACGCAGCGGATGCCGAAATCGAGCAGCGCCCAGGGGGCATGCTCCCGCGACGAGCCGCAGCCGAAATTGTCGCCCGCGATCAGGATCTTGGCGTTGCGGTAGGCGGGCTGGTTGAGCACGAAGTCCGGGTTCTCCGAACCGTCCTCGCGGTAGCGCATTTCCGAAAAGAGACCCTTGCCGAGCCCCGTGCGCTTGATGGTCTTCAGGTACTGCTTGGGGATGATCATGTCGGTGTCGACATTGATGATCCGCAGCGGCGCCGCGACGCTTTCCAGCACGGTGAACTTTTCCATGGTCTTGAACTTCCTTCAGGCGGCAAAGAGCTATGTGAAGTGCGTCTTATCAAAGGCTCGGCGAAACGACTAGCCTCCCGATGGTCGCGCCGGGCGAAGATCTTTTCGTCTAGTGCGCCCCCGGCGCAACGTTCGTTTATGAACCAAAAAGCGGTGATGGATCACGTATCCGTAGCGAGCCTCCTTCCAGGTCCCGTCCTGGCGCTCTGGCCTTGCCCACCGAAGGATGCCTCCTGGAGATCGAGCCGGTCGCGAAGGAGCCGCCCCGAGGGCTCCCGTCCCTCCTTTTGAGGAGGGCCCAGAACCCCTGGCCGCAGCCTGCCGATGTACGATCCTACGTGCGAAAGACCTCCGTCGCGCTCAGGATTTCCTCCCGAAACCATCGATGCGCCGGGTTCCTGTCGTGCCGCTTGTGCCAGTAGAGCTTGATGTTGTGAGCCTTCACCGGAACCGGCAGGTCGTAGATGGCGAGATCGAGGCCCGAGGCCACGGCCCTGGCGAATTGGATAGGGACAGCCGCGATCAAACGGCTTTGAGCCACTGCGAGCGCCACACTTTGGAAATGGGGAAGCATCAGCACCACCTTTCTGCTGCGGCCGACCGTAGCCAGGCTCGTGTCCACGACACCGGGCATGCCGTCGACGGAACGGATGGCATGGGGCAATTCGCAGAAGAGATCGAGCGGAAACTCGCCCGCGGGCCATGGCCGTTTCGCGGTGGCAGGATGGCTGTTCGAGATGATGATGGCCAGGGGCGCGATGAACAAGGTTTCGGTCGAGATCCACTCCGGCATGTCGAAAGAGGGTTCCATGGCGACATCGACGGCATCCTCCTGAAGGAGGCGGACGAAATCGCCGCGGGCGATGTCCATGAGCCTCAGCTTGACGTGAGGTGCCTTGACGGCAAGCCGTTCGCTGAGGCTTGGCATGAGCAGGGTCGAGAAGAAGTCGGCCCCGATCAGGGTGAAAAGTCGATCGGCTGTGCCGGGATCGAAGCGCCTGTCTCCGGCCAGGGCGGTCTCGATTTGGGCCAGGGCTTCCCGGACGGCCTCGTCCAGGCCCTCGGC
Organism: Microvirga sp.; assembly: GCA_035776715.1. Taxonomy (GTDB): domain Bacteria; phylum Pseudomonadota; class Alphaproteobacteria; order Rhizobiales; family Beijerinckiaceae; genus Microvirga. Next base: position 6,254 of record DASRWK010000009.1, on the reverse strand, counting down.
CCGTGGGGTGGGCACCATGTCATTGCCGCGCCGGACGAACAGCTGATCGTCCAGGAGGTGTCGAAGCCGGTTCAGGGCGGCGCTCACCGCAGGCTGACTGAGGCCGATGAGCTCGCCGGCCCTGGTGACGCTTCGCTCGCGCATGAGAGCATTGAAGACCCGCAGCAGGTTGAGATCGAAGGCGGCGAAATTCATGCTGTTGATAGGCCCCATACGATCATTCGATTTCCATTTTCCGGTCGGTTGCCGCAAAGACAAGAGGCGAGTTCGAGGAAAGCTCGAGGCGATCCTTGGGGAGCTTGGAAATGAGAGCATTCATTTTGAGACAGGCGACGACCCCGTTCGGAGCCGCTTCCCTGAAGACCAGGCAATATCTGTCGGCCGTGCTGGAGGATGCCCCCATCAGTGAGCATGCTTGGCTCAAGGCGGCAGCTGCCCCCGATGCGCCGCCCGCACAAGCCTTCGGCCTCCGCGCCGCGTTCAGGACGGCTCTGGCTGGCATGTGCCGCGATCTGTCGATCCTGTTCGACAATGCTCCCATCCCGGAGCATGCCTGGCTGAGAACGGCGGATTCGCCGGCTCATCGAATGCCCTCGCCCATGGGGGCTTTGAAGGGACGCACCTCACCGAGGCCGAGGGGCATGCATTTCACGTTTTCCATCAGCGTCCTCTTTCTGCTCTGAACTCAGACGGGCTCCCAAGATCCAGCGGTGGATTCTCCCAGCCCTTCGGCGCCTCCTTGAATTCCGTTGCAGCGAGAGCCGGTCGCACGGGATCCCCGGCATCAGGCGCGCTGTTGCGCCCTGATCGGCGTCGCCCAACCTGCCGCCCAAACCTGCCGCATGGTTGCCTGTTCTCCGCATGGCCTCTGAAGGGCTCCTCGGGCTTCGGTCACGAAGCCAGGGCCTCGATGGCTTCCATGTCCTCGTCCGAGAGACCGAAGTGATGGCCGATCTCGTGCACCAGCACATGGGTGACGAGAGCCCCCAGGCTCTCCTCGTGCTCGGCCCAGTAATCGAGGATCGGGCGCCGGTAGAGCCAGACCATGTTGGGGAACTGGCCCGTGTGCATCGTCGCCCCGCCCTGGGCGAGGCCGATGCCGCGAAAGAGCCCCAAGAGATCGAAGGGCGTCTCGCAGCCCATCTCCGCCATGGTCTCCTCGTCCGGGAAATCCTCCACCCGAATGACGACGCCCTCGCAGAGCGCGCGGAACTCCTTCGGCAGGCGCGCATAGGCCGCCTCGGCGAGCGCTTCGAAATCCGCGAGGGAGGGAGCGAGAAGGGAGGTCCAGTCGATCATGGTTCAGAGAATGCCGAGCTGGACCAGCAACCACAAGCCGAGCAGGACGACGCCGATGAGCGACAGGGTGCGCCCGATGCGCCGCCCCCAGAGCTCGACGGGGTCCGTACCGCCACCCTCGGCGGTCCCCACGGCATCGCGGCCGCCGAAGTGGTCCTGCGCCTGCCGGCTCATGCGGGCGAGCGCCGAGGAGCCCACCGATTCCGTATCGCGCCGCACGCGCTCCAGGGCTTCGCGGGCTTCGCGTTCGCGCTCCTGCTCATTCATGAACGGCTCCTCAGGGGTTCGTCGCCTCCAGACCATACGCGCTCCCGCGGGCTGAAGCCAACGGAACGCCTCGTGAGCCATGCCGTTGTTATCCCCGAACTGGCAACTCGAAGTGAGGCAACAATGCGTAAGATTCTCGGTATCCTGGCCGTGGCCGGGCTGACGGCTCTCGGCGTGGGCACCGCATCGGCTCAGAGCGTCGGCGTCCATGTGGGCCCGTCGGGCGTTCATCTGGTTCAGGAGAGACCCCGCCCCGTCTATCGCGAGCGCATCGTCGAGCGCCGCATCGTCCGCCCCGCCCGCACCCGCACCGTGTGCCGCACGGAATATCGTGAGCGCGTGCGCCCGAACGGCGTCGTTGTGCGCCGTCCGGTCGAGGTCTGCCGCCGCGTCGTGGCGAGCCGCCGGGTCTATGTCGATTAAGTGTCCCGATCGCTGGGCATGGAAAAGGCGGCGGGTCGCAGGGCCCGCCGCCTTTTCGTTTCCTGGGACGGGATCAGCCGAAGGTGCGGATGTCCACGAACCGGCCCGCGATCGCCGCCGCCGCCGCCATGGCGGGGGAGACGAGATGGGTGCGGCCCTTGAAGCCCTGGCGCCCCTCGAAGTTGCGATTGGACGTGGAGGCGCAGCGTTCCCCGGGAGAAAGCCGATCCGCATTCATGGCCAGGCACATGGAGCAGCCGGGCTCGCGCCAATCGAAGCCCGCTTCCTTGAAGATCTTGTCGAGCCCTTCCGCCTCCGCCTGCATCTTCACGATGCCGGAGCCGGGCACGATCATGGCGTTGACGCGCTCGTGCACTCGTCTGCCTTCGACGACCTGGGCCACCGCGCGCAGGTCCTCGATGCGGCCGTTGGTGCAGGAGCCGATGAACACACGGTCGAGCTCGATATCGGTGATCTTCGTGCCGGGTGTGAGGCCCATATATTCGAGCGCGCGCCATTTGGAGAGGCGCTTGTTCTCGTCCTGAATGTCGTCCGGGTTCGGCACCACGCCGGCGACGGAGATCACGTCCTCAGGTGATGTGCCCCAGGTGACGATGGGCGGGAGATTGGCGGCGTCGAGCCTGATCTCCGTGTCGAAGAACGCGCCCTCGTCCGTGCGCAGGGAGTCCCAGTAGCGCACGGCGGCGTCCCAGGCCTCGCCCTTCGGCGCCTTGGGACGGTCCTTCAGATAGGCATAGGTCTTCTCGTCGGGCGCCACCATGCCGGCGCGGGCGCCGCCCTCGATGGACATGTTGCAGATGGTCATGCGGCCTTCCATCGACAGCGAACGGATGGCCTCGCCCGCGTATTCGATCACGTGGCCCGTGCCGCCCGCAGTGCCGATCTCGCCGATGATGGCCAGGATGATGTCCTTCGCGGTGACGCCGGGGGGCAGCTGCCCGTCCACGGTCACGCGCATGTTCTTGGCCTTCTTCTGGATCAGGGTCTGGGTCGCGAGCACATGCTCGACCTCGGAGGTGCCGATGCCGTGGGCAAGCGACCCGAAGGCGCCGTGGGTGGAGGTGTGGCTGTCGCCGCAGACGATGGTCATGCCCGGCAGGGTGAAGCCCTGCTCGGGACCCACCACGTGGACGATGCCCTGGCGGGTGTCGAGTTCGTTGTAGTACTCGACGCCGAATTCCTTGGCATTCTGGGCGAGCGTGGCCACCTGGGTGGCGGATTCGGGATCCGCGATGCCGTGGGAGCGGTCGGAGGTGGGCACGTTGTGATCGACCACGGCCAGCGTCTTATGGGGCTGGCGCACCTTGCGGCCCGCATTGCGCAGGCCTTCGAAGGCCTGCGGGCTCGTTACTTCATGGACGAGGTGGCGGTCGATGTAGAGAAGGCACGTCCCGTCATCCTGCTGATCGACGACGTGGTCGTCCCAGATCTTGTCATAGAGGGTGCGGGCTTTGGCCATAGGTATCTTCCAACGCTGAAATGGATCTTCGGTCGTTTTAACGGCACCCGCCCAAGAGGAGAAGGCGCTCCGAGCGCGTACCGCTTTGAAAGTATCGCATAGCCGATTGGCCGAAACGCGCAATAAAATTCTTGGACATGCGGCCATCGGCAGCGCATGCCGCCATAGCAAAAAGCGCGGCCCTGAGCCGCGCTTTCTCGAAACTCGCTGAACGGAAGCCTTACTCGGCGGCTGCCGGAGCCTCGGTCTTCTTCTCGGCGCGCTCGGCGATACGAGCCGACTTGCCGCGACGGTCGCGCAGGTAGTAGAGCTTGGCGCGACGGACGGCGCCGCGACGCACGACCTTGATGGATTCGATGTTCGGCGAGTAGACCGGGAACACACGCTCCACGCCCTCGCCGTAGGAAATCTTGCGGACCGTGAAGCTCTCCTGGAGGCCGCCGCCCGAACGGGCGATGCAGACGCCTTCATAGGCCTGCACGCGGCTGCGCTCGCCTTCCTTCACCTTCACGTTGACGATCACGGTATCGCCGGGCTGGAAGTCGGGGATGGTCTTGCCGAGCTTGGCGATCTGCTCCTGCTCGAGCTGCTGAATGATGTTCATAATCTTACTCCTGCCGTTGCATGGTCCTGGGGCTCGCCCCAAGCCAGCGGGATTTCGGCGTCCTGTTTTAAGTTGAGGCCGCGCCTATACAGGAGTTTCGGAGGATTGTCGAGCGGGATGCGGCAGCCCTTGCGGCCATCCCTCAGCGGCGGGCGGCCGGAGGAATACCCGCAAAGAGATATCGCTCGAACCAGTCTGGGAGGGCCCGCACCAGCTCCTTTGGCCCCTCGAGGCCCAAGCCAATGCGCCGAGCTTCGGCGAAGCTCACGTCCCCACGCCACCATGCGACCAGGGCAGACAGGCGCGCCCGAACGCGGATCGGCTCCGGAAACCCGGGATTATGCGTGCACAGGGACACCTCTCCCGTCTTCATCAGCAGGAAGCGAGGCTTGGGCTGTCCGTCGATCTCAAAGCGGATCACGAAGGGCTCCTTGGGCAGAGCCTCGGGGCGAACGCGCCTTTGCATATCGACCAGCAGAGGCTCCCAATCCAGATCTTCGGCCTGCGCCTGCCTCGGCAGCCAACGCTGGCCCCAGGTTCCCAAGGCGCCGATCAATCCTGCGAGTTCCCGGCCAGCCTCGGTGAGCCCGTATTCGGGCCTGTGCTTCCCATCCACGCGCTCGACGGCTCCGATACGGACCAGCTCCTGCAGCCGTTCCGAGAGCATGGTGCGGGACATGCGCGGAATGCCTCGCCGGATCTCGTTGAAACGACGGCTGCCACAGAGGAGCTCGCGCACGACGAGCAAGGTCCATCGCCCGCCGATGGCGTCAAGGGCGCGCGCAACGGAACAGAACTGACCGGAGCTGGACATGCTCAAGAGCTAGCACGGCCGTGAGCGGCAGAGAAGTCCAGATTCTGGACCGGACGTGAGCGGCGCTCGGGCTTATTCACGACGGCGGAGCGCACGATCGATGGAGCCCCCGGCCATGAACGAGACGCAGCAGAGCATTCTTGCCCGCATCGGCAACACGTCGTTGCTGACACTGAGCAGAATCGTGCCCCCGACCGGCGCCCGTATTCTGCTGAAGCTGGAGAGCGAGAACCCTACCGGCAGCATGAAGGACCGCATGGCGCTTGCGATGATCGAAGCGGCGGAGGCGGACGGGCGTCTCGCCCCCGGCGGCCCGGTGGTCGAATACACCGGCGGCAGCACGGGCGTCTCGCTGGCCCTCGTCTGCGCGGTGAAGGGGCACCCTCTTCACGTCGTCACATCCGATGCCTTCGCCCGGGAAAAGCTCGATCACATGAGGATCCTGGGTGCGAAGCTCCAGGTCATCCCGAGCGATTCAGGGCGCATGACGGAGAAGCTCACCAAGGACATGATCGAGGCGGCCCGCATCGTCGCGGACGACACCGGAGCCTTCTGGACCGATCAGATGAAGAACCGGGACCAGCTCGCGGCCTATCATGCGATGGCCGAAGAAATCTGGGCGCAGGCCGGCGGCAGGATCGACGGATTCGTCCAGAGCGTGGGCACCGCAGCATCCCTTCGCGGGATCACGGAGGGTCTGCGGATGCATGATGAGCGCATTCGCATCGTGGCCGTTGAACCCGCCGAATCCGCGGTGCTGTCAGGCGGCCCGTCAGGCGCGCACAGGATCGACGGGATCGGTGCAGGCTACGTGGTGCCGCTCTGGCGGGAGAATATCGCCGATGCCATCGAACAGGTCTCGACGGAAGAAGCCACCGCCATGGCCTTGCGGCTGGCCCGTGAGGAAGGTCTCTTTGCCGGAACGTCGACAGGGGCCAACATCGTCGCAGCCTTGCGTCTGGCCGAACGCCTGGGGCCCGGCGCCACCATCGTCACCGTGATGTGCGATACGGGGATGAAGTATCTGAGGACCTTCGGCGCGAAGCTGGAAGGGAGCTCCGATCGCTGAGGGAGTGCCCCCTATCGCTCCAGCAGATCCGGCCTTCTCTCCCGGGTGATGCGCTCGGATTCCTCGCGCCGCCAGCGCTCGATGGCGGCGTGGTTGCCGGAGAGCAGAACGTCCGGAATGGTCCGGCCTTCCCATTCGCGCGGGCGGGTGTAGTGCGGATATTCGAGGCGGTTCGTCTCGAAGCTCTCCTCGGTGCCGGAGGCTTCCTTGCCCATGACGCCGGGGAGCAGGCGCACGCAGGAATCGAGCACGATCATCGCCGCCATCTCGCCGCCCGAGAGCACGTAGTCGCCGATGG
>DASRWK010000008.1:0-6615 GCA_035776715.1 Microvirga sp. | reverse complement strand
CTCGACAGCTTCCCGGCGGACGAATGCCAGAACTATCTCAGCAACTGCGGATACGAGTTCACCTAAATCGAATCCGCTCTAGCGTCCAGATGTTTTTCGACAGCCCCTGCGGCCACACGGAAGCGAGCGTTTCCAGCTCCGGAGAGGTGCGCCGGCTGAGGAACTGCACGGCTGAGAACAGGTCCAGCTTCTGCCGGTCGCTCAACCCGCTGTCCTCCGCCGCCGCCCATCGTTCCGGCGGCACCGAGGCGAGGATGGCGCGCGCCCGTGCCGTCTGGCTGCGGATCGACGCGTTCAGCGCGCTGAGCGGGCCCACGGCCATGACGAGCAGCAACGCCCCGCCCACCGCCGGGACGGGGCGGACGTCGAGAGGCCGCCGGACCAGGGCGAACGCCGCGAGCGCGATCCCGCCGATGGTGACGAGGACGAGCGCATGGCGCTCCTCGGTCCATCCGTAGGCCTGAATGCGCTCGGCGATCGCGAGCCCGAGCAGGAGAAACGGGATGAGGGTGCCCCAGATCCAGAAGCGGTTGAAGACGGCCCGGATCCGGGGGAGCAGGGCTTCCGGCCCGTATGCCAGAAGAAACGTGACGTAGCCGGCCAAAAGATAGGCCGGCACGACCCAGCCGATCTGTCCTCTCGGCAGCTCGCCCAGGATCGCAATCCGGGCGGCGTAAAGATGGACGACGGCGGCGAAGACCAGCATGAGCGGGATGAGCAGCGCGTCGGTGACGGCCGCGAGCACGCGGAGCAGGAGGTTGCCCTTGGCGGGCTCGAGATCGTCGAAGCGGGCGAGGGCGAGCCAGAAGAGAGGCAGGCCGAAGCAGAAGGCCGTGAAGAGGAGAAAGCGCCCCAATGCCCCTGTCCAGATATCGAGAAGAGCCTCGATGGCGTCGAGAATGGTAGCGCCTCCCAGAATCGCGATTGCAAGGGTGACGGCTCCGACCGCCAGGGCAAAGGCGAGACGGGCATTTGCGAGCCAGAACCCGGCCGTCCCTTGCCGCGCGGCGGATCCAGCGGCCAGGGACATGAGGCAGATCAGCGCCATCAGGAATGGAAGGCCCGTCACATGGAGATGCGCGGAATCGAACGTGACGACGATGCCGAGGCCGAGCAGAAACGCTCCCGTCTGCGCTGCCCACCGCCACGAGGAGTGCAGCCTCGCCGCCGCGAATTCCGCCGCCGTCGCTGCGAAGAATGCGGCAACCAGCGAGACCGTCACCTTTCTCTCTTCCGCTAACGAAAAGAGTTCCCGGGCGAGGGGGCGGTTGAATTCCTCGAGCAGGACCCAGGCGGTCGCGAGAACAGATGCCAGGATCGGCAGAGGATAGCGCTGTCCGGCCCACGGAAGATCAGGGCGGAAGGAACTGAGTCTGCGGGGAGAGATCATATCTGCACATACGTTACAAAGTAACTCGTTGATCCTACTGGGGCAGCCAAGGTGAGGCAAGTGGACGCGGCGGGGTTCGCAAGATTGCCGACAGGCGCTGCCCTCGACGCGAACCGACAAGACGTGACAGCCGCAACGTTTCGGCTTAGTCCGGGCTCTCCCATCCCTGCCTTCCCAAGAAAAATGCTCAAGCCCGACACCCTCGCCCTCACCGTCGTCCTCGCGCTGCTCACCGCGCTCGGTCCCCTCTCGACGGACATGTACCTGCCTTCGCTGCCGGCGATCGCGGCGGGCCTGCAGGCGACCACCGGGCAGGCGCAGATGACGCTCTCCGCGTTTCTGCTGGGGTTCGCGGCGGGCCAGTTCTTCTACGGGCCTGTGTCCGACCGGGTCGGCCGCAAGCCCGTGCTGCTCTTCGGGCTCGGGCTTTTTTCCCTGGCGAGCCTCATCTGCGCGCTCGCTCCCAATATCGAGGTCCTGATCGCGGCGCGCTTTTTCCAGGCGCTCGGCGCCTCCGGCCCCATCGTGCTCGGGCGGGCCATCGTTCGCGACTTCTATGAGGGACCCCGCGCGGGGAGGGAACTGTCGCGCATGGGCTCCATCATGGGGGTTGTGCCCGCGGTCGCGCCGGTGTTCGGAGGGCTGATCGCGCAATTCTACGAATGGCGCGCGACCTTCGCCGTCATGCTCGTTTGCGGCCTCGCGCTGGCGGCGACCGTTCTGCTGCGCCTGCCCGAGAGCCTGCGCAGGAAATCCGATGCGCCGATCTCCTTCATGGGGATCCTCAAGGGCTTCGGAACGTTGCTGCGGCACCCGGGCTACCGCACCTATGTGAGCTTCTCGATGCTTGCCTATGGGGGGCTCTTCGCCTTCATCTCCGGATCGTCCTTCGTGCTGCAGGGGGTGTATCGCCTGGACGAGCTGGCCTTCGCCTTCTCCTTCGCCTTCATGGTCGTGGGCTATATCGGCGGCACGGTCCTTGCGCAGCATCTCGTCGGAAAGCGCGGGCTCGACGGCACGATCCGGTGGGGCGTGACGAGCCTTGCGGCCGGCGGCGTGCTGATGTTCGTCCTCGTGGTGTCGGGTGTGTCGTCATCCTTCGCCGTCACCGGCCCGATGGCGATCTACGCGCTGGGCGTGGGCCTCACCATGCCGCAGGCCATGGCCTCGGCCCTGATGCCGTTCCCGGAGCGCGCGGGCGCGGCCTCGTCGCTCCTCGGCATCTGCCAGATGACCTTCGCGGCGATCCTCGGCATCGTGCTGGGCCAAAATCTCGGCGGCTCGGCCCTGCCGCTGCCTACAGCGATCGCGAGCACGGGTGTGCTCGCGTTGATCGTCTTCGCAGCGACTGGGGGAGTGCGCGGGGCGGGCCGGAGCGAGAGGGCCTAGAGCCTTTTTCGGCGAAGTGGATCCGGTTCGCCGTCAAAATGCGGCGAGCCGAGGACGAGAGCTGATTCCACGTTGACGGAAACAGCTCTAGCGCATCGTGCGGCCCTTGGGGGGCGTTCGGCCGTTGCCGGCGGACGCGTTGGCGCGAACGGTTCGGAGGCGCGCCGCGAGGACGCGCCTTCCGCATCCTTATCAGACGACGAAGAAGCTGGCATGCGTGAGCGCCGGCTTCACGCCATCCTCGTTGAGCGTGGCAAAGAGGACCGGTTTGATATCTCTCTGGGGGCCGCCGGTGCCGTCCAAATCGTAGAAGAGGCGCCCCGTCGCCTGGTCGTAGATGATCCGGTCGTCCTGATCCCGTGCGGCCGTGCCGAGCACGAAGGCGCCGGCATCCAGCTGGCCGAGCGAGAGGCCGCTGAAGATCGTATGCGACAGGTAGATCCGGTCTCCCTCGGCGACGCTGAAATCCAGGATCGAGTCGGCAGCCGTCTTCATCACGGCTGTGTCGAAGACGAAGACATCCGCCCCCGAACCGCCCGTGAGCTGATCGCGTCCCTCGCCACCGCGCAGCGTGTCGTTTCCGGCTCCGCCGTCGAGAGTGTCGTTGCCGGCGCCGCCGCAGATCACGTTGTCCCCGGCATTGCCAACCACGTTCTCTCGACGGACATCCCGAACCTCGATGGTCAGGGTCCGATGGACGGTGGTGAAACCGTCGCTGACCGCAACAGTGACGTCGAACGAGGTCTCCTGCTCGAAGTCGATGTAACCCTTGACGCGCAGTACGTTGTTGACGAGCTCGACCTTCCCGCCAGCATCGTCGAGCAGCCCGTAGACCAACGCATCTCCATTGGCATCCGTCGCCGACAGCGACCCGATGACGTGGCCGATGCTGCTGTTCTCGGCGACGACCGAGCCGGACAGCCTCACGTTCGCCGGTGCCTTGTTGACATCAGCCACCGTGATCGCGATGTCGCCCGCCGCCGTTCCGCCACGCCCGTCCGAAGCCACGACCGTATAGGTGAAGGTCGTGTCCTGGGAGACCTGGATGAGGCTCGGGTCCCGGACCTTGATGGCTCCGTTCACGATCTCGAAGCGCCCGTCGCCGCTGACGGTGCTGCCGTTGCCGAAGGTGAAGGTGAGGGGGTCCCCATTGGGGTCGGTGGCCGAGAGCGTGCCCACCTGAGTCCCCGCAGGGGCGTGATCCGTCGTCGATCCGCCGGAGAGGACGGGGGCCGTCGGACCCTCGTTCCCGTAATGCTCGGAATAGACGCGGCCGGCGAAGGTCGGCCCGACGGTCAGGCCTCCCGCATCCGTCACGGTGATGAAGAAGTTGGTGGCTTCGATGCTGCCGTTCGGCGCGTCGGGACGGTCGGTCGGGTTGAACCGCAGGGCCCGGACGGCCGCCTGAACCTGCTGGAGAGTTCCGGTCACGGTGAACACGCCGGTCTCTGCATCGTAGGTGCCGCCCTCCGTCGGGACGAGGACGCCCTTGCTGGCCGCATCCAGGGTAATCTGGACGGTCAGGACGTCGTTTGCATTGGTATCGCCGAGCGTGATCCCGGTGAAGGGTGCGACGAGATTCGTGTTCTCGTCGTCGGCGATTCTGTAATCCCTGTAGACGATGGCGAGGGTGGGCGCGCGATTCGCCGCGAGAGAGTCCAGCGAGATGTTGGAGTTCGACGTTCCTGCAAGGCCCTGGCTGTCGATGACCCTGATCGTGAAGTTCGTATGCCAGACCGTGCCGACCGCATCGTTGGGCCTGTCGAGCGGGTTGAACTGCAGCGCCTGGATGGCGGCCGTGACCTGCGCCGCGGTGCCGGTGATCGTGTAGGTATGGGTCGCGGGATCGTAGCTGCCGCCGCTTAAGTTCTCGAACCAGCCGACCGTGTCCCCCCTGGTGCCCGTATCGATCTGGATGGACACGGTGACGCTCGGGCTGTCGTCCGTGATCGTCACGGACGAGAAGGGCGAAACGAGGCCCGTATCCTGGACCGTCAGGGTGACGGGTTCGGAAGCGCCGCCGATGACGGGCGCCTGGTTGCTGCCGTCGGCGACGCTGCCGTCGCCGACCAGGACGATGTTCTCGATGTTCGCGAGCTTGCTCCCGTCGAAGTTCCTCACGGAGATGTAGGCGGTGTCGTTGCCGCCGGCGAGTCCGTCGAGCTCGATCGGCAGGTCGTCGAGATCGTCGATGTAATAGACATCGTCGCCCGCGCCGCCGATCATCGTATCGTTGCCGGCGCCGCCGCGCAGGACATTGGCCGCGTCGTTCCCGATCAGGACGTTGTCGAGGGCGTTGCCGGTGAGATTGACGGCGCTCGGACCGACGGCGGTCGCGTTCTCGATCCAGGCGTCGAGCGTGTAGTGGATCCGCGTCTCGACCGTGTCGATCCCGCCGTCCTCTTCCTCGATGATCACGTCGTTGACGGAATCGCGCCGGTACAGGTCGTTCCCGGCGCCGCCGATCATCCTGTCGGTATTGCCGGAATAGCTGCCGTCCAGGGTGTCGTTGCCGGCGCCGCCGATCAGGGTGTTCGTGCCGAAGCCGCCGACCAGAAGATCGTCGCCCGATCCTCCGTCCAGCAGGTCGCTGCCGAAATCGCCGTAGAGTCTGTCGTTGCCGTCGCCCCCGCTGACCGTCACGGGATTGATCCCGGCCTGCACGATATCGTCGAAGGATGTCCCGATCAGGGTCCTGATCTGGCTGATCTGCTGGGTCCAGAGCGTGGCGCCCCCGAAGGAGAGATCGACGCGTCCGGTGCTGCCCAGAGTGGCGACGATCCTGCCTCTCGTATAGGTCTCGTAGCTGACGACGGTGCTGGCGCTTCCCCAGATCGTGTCGTTGCCTGTCGATCCGTAGACCGTATCCGCTCCCGACGTCGCCCAGACGGTGTCCCGTCCGCCGCCGGTGTAGATGATGTCGTTCCCGAGGCCGCCGTCGACCATGAGGTCCGCGTCTCCGGCCCGGATCGTGTCGTTGCCGCTGCTGCCGATGACGTGGAACACGGAGAGAAGGGTGTCTTCCCCCTGACCCGTCGCCGTTCCGTTTCCGAAGGAGCCGAAGGTGACATGGACCGGGGAACTCCCCCAGAACGCCACGGTTCCGCGGGAGAGGACGTCGTTGCCCGCCCCGCCGACGAGCGTGTGGTGGGCTCCGCCGCCGGTGATCGTGTCATCCCCCGCGCCGCCGTCGAAGATCCCTGCCGTCGAGGAGCCGGCAGCGGAGATGTAGTCGTTATGGACGGAGCCATACACCATCTCGATGCTGACATAGGTGTCGAGATGGCCCCATGTGTCGGTTCCGGTCATGGACTGATAGGTTGTGGAGCCGAGGGTGAACGCCGTGCTGCCGAGGTTCACGACGATGCCCAGGCTTCCTGTCTCGGAGTGGTAATCGACCGTGTCGAAGCCCTCGCCTCCGTCCAGGAGGTCGTTGCCGGCACCGCCGACGAGCCGGTCGCTGTCACCCTCGCCGCGGAGCTGATCGTCTCCCAGCCCGCCCCACAGGATGTCGTCGCCCCAGCCGCCGTAGATCGTCTGGGGCGAGGTGCTCGCCGCGTTCCCCAGGACGTTGTCGTCCTCGTCTCCGCGGATGACGGATTGGATCCCCATGCCTGCGATCGTCACCGCCTCCTCTTCGGCGGCCACGGAGAGGACGTCGCTCTCGGCCGCCCCGAGGTGGAGTTGAACGTCGATCAGAATGTCCTCGAGATCGGACCTAGCCATGAAAGCCCCCTGTTCGGCTCTGTGACCCGGAAGGTGCTCCGGGCCGGATAGATCAGATCTAAACAATTGGCCGACCGCCACTACTCCTTAAAAGGAGAGTTCCTGGAGGC
>DASRWK010000007.1:0-2987 GCA_035776715.1 Microvirga sp. | reverse complement strand
GCCATCGCCGCACAGGGCGCGCGCGCCCTCGACGAGCCCGTCTCGCGCTTCATGACCGGACGGGTCGTCACCTGCACGGGCCGGACCTCGGTCAACGACCTGATGGAGCTGATGACCCAGCAGAAGTTCCGGCACGTGCCCGTCGTCGAGGCGGGACAGCTCGTCGGCATCGTCTCCATCGGCGACGTGGTGAAGCAGCGCGTCGAGGAGATCGAGGCGGAAAGTCAGGCGATCAAGGAATACATCGCGACCGCCTGAGCCGCCCCGGTCAGGTCTCCTGCGTCTCCTGAAGCAGTTCCAGAATGTCCGGCAGGGCGCGCTCCGTGGCCTGCCGCCCCAAGGCGATGCATTCCTGCGCCCGGTGGAACTCGAACAGGCCCATCTTCGCGAGCTTCGGCGCGATCATGATGTCCGGCGGATCTCCGGCGAGGCGCGAGCGCGCGATGCGGTCCTGAGTGATGTTGAAGGCGTCGACCATGACGGTCGCCATGCCCGGCGCGTTGGGCTTGCGTTGCCTGTCCGCGCGCGATCCCGAGAAGAGGGCCCATTTGCGAGGCGCTTCCTCGATGACCTCCTCAATCTCCTTCTCGTCGCTCGTCTCCGTGTCGTAGGACTGGATCACCGTGCCCCGGACGCGGATTTCGCCATTCAGGTTCACGCAGAGCACGAGATCCGCTCCGAGGGCGCGGGCGGCCGTGATGGGGATGGGGTTCACCAGGGCCCCGTCCATGAGCCAGCGCCCGCCGACGAGCACGGGATCGAACACGCCGGGAAGGGCGTAGGACGCCCGCATGGCCTGTACGAGCGGGCCGCGGGTCAGCCAGATCTCGTGCCCACTCGTGAGCTCCGTGGCGATGGTGCAGAACTTGATGGGCAGCGTCTCGACGCGACGATCCGTGAGGTCCTGGTCGAGGAGACGCTGCAAGCGCCCGCCCGCGATCAGGCCCGCTCCGCTGAAGTGGAAATCGAGCAGCCCCATCACCCGGCGCTTGGTGAGCGAAAGGGCGAAGGACTCGAGTTCGTCGAGCTTGCCCGCGGCGTAGCAGCCGCCGACGACCGCTCCGATGGAGCATCCGGCGATCACGTCCGGAACGATGCCCGCCTCCTCGAGAACCCGCAGCACGCCGATATGAGACCAGCCACGGGCCGCGCCGCCCCCGAGCGCCAGACCGATCTTCACCTTCGTCCGCGAGGCACGCTCCACGGCCTGCTTGACCTCCTCGATCCCTCCGCCACCGCCTGCTCCGGCGCTGCGCCGGGCGATCCCGTCCCACAACATTGGTCAACTCCAAGCCGATCGTTCCATTCATGCGCCAGAGTCGTGAAGGCTGAATGAATGCTGCCCTTCAGTTTCACTTAGGACGTGTTGCCGAAAACTGAACCGTAGCGGGGCGCAGAGCCCGCTGCGACAATATGATGATCGTGATGGAGAACAGGATCAGCACGCCGAGCATGGCGCGTAGGCCGAAGAGGTCGCCGCCGAAGCCGATGAGCGGCGGGCCCATGAGGTAGCCGCCATAGCCGAGAGTGGCGACCATCGCGACGCCCACGCTCGGTTGGATGCCCTCCATCTGGGCCGCCGTGCTGAAAAGGACCGGCACGATATTGGCAAGGCCGAAGCCGACCAGGGCGAATCCGAGCGTGGCCGGAAGCGGCTGCGGCATGAGGATCGCGAGGGACAAGCCCGAGGCCGCGAGCAAACCGCCGAGCTGGACCGTGCGCGGGCGGCCCAAGGCGCGCACGACGGCATCGCCCAGGAAGCGGCAGATGGTCATGGCCAGGGAGAAGGCGGCGAACCCCGTGACAGCGGCCTGCAGGTCCGCACCGGCGACGGTCTGCAGATAGATGGCCGTCCAGTCGACCATCGCGCCCTCGACGACGAAGCAGAACATGGCGAGCACGGCGACGACGACGACCGGGCCGCGCGGCAAGGCGAAGCCATGGCCTTCGGCGTCCCGTGCCCGTTTGGTCTCGCTCATCATCCCGAATGCCGATGCAAGGAAGAGCGCTCCCATGCCGAGGCAGGCCACCAGCAGAGTCTCGAAGATGGAGAATTCAAACCCGATCAGCAGCCCTGAGAGGGCCGCGCCCGCCAGGCCGCCTAGGCTGAAGAAGGCGTGAAACGAGGACATGATCGCCGAGCCCCAGGCCCTCTCCACCACCGTGGCGTTGGTATTCATGGAGATATCCATGGTGCCGTTGCAGGCTCCTGCCAGCAACGATGCGGCGATGAACAGGGAGAGGGAGGGCGCAAGGCCGATCAGGAGAAGGGTGACCGCGAAGGCGAAGGCCGCCGCGATCGTCGCCAGCCGGCTGCCGACGATCGTGACCGCCCAGCCGACGATCGGCATGAGGGCCACCGCGCCGATGGAGAAGGCGAGGAGCCCGAGGCTGAGTTGCCCATCCGAGAGCCCGAGGGCGGCCTTGAACCGGGGCAGCTGGGCCGCCCAGATCCCGATTCCGAAACCGTTGCCGAAGAAGGCCGCGCTGGCGGCTGCGCGGGCCGGGAGAAGATCGCGTCGCGTCATGCCATGGCTTCTAGCGGGTGCAGAGGGATTTGAAAGCCGTCGGTCATGTGGGGGAGACTCTCAGACGTGAAGCGGCGCGTGCCCAAGGGTGTGCTGGATCGCTCTCCTCCCACCCGTCATCCCCGGCCTTGTGTCGGGGATCCCGATCCCCGGCACGCTGCGCCTTTCCTTGTCGAAACGGCCGGGACAGGCCCGGCCATGACGATGCAGAACGCTATCACGCTTGCACGAGACGGGGCTTCCCGTCCGCCGTCTCCACCTTGCGGTAGAAGCAGGAGCGGCGGCCCGTATGGCAGCAGCCGCCGTCTCCCGCCACGTTGACCTTGAGCCACAGGGCGTCCTGGTCGCAATCCACGCGCATCTCGACGATTGTCTGAATCTGTCCGCTGGTGACACCCTTGTGCCAGAGCTCGCCCCGCGAGCGCGACCAGTACCAGGCCTCGCCGGTCTTGAGGGTCT
>DASRWK010000006.1:0-6207 GCA_035776715.1 Microvirga sp. | reverse complement strand
GGTGGCATGGGGCAATTCGTGGAGGAGGGCGACCAGAAGGCAGCCCGACCCGGTGCCGAAATCCGCCATCAGCAGCGGGGCCTGCCGGTCGGGCAGAAGGTCGAGCGCCGTCTCCACCACGGTTTCCGTATCAGGACGCGGCACCAGGGTGTCGGGCGAGAGGGCGAAAGGCAGGCCCCAGAATTCCCGCTCGCCGACGATTCGCGCCACGGGCTCATGGGCCAGACGGCGGCGGGTGGCGGCCCCGAGGCGCTCGGCCTCCTCGGCGGTCAGCGGGACATCGGGATGGGTGATGAGCGCTGACGCCGGAACGTCGAGCACGGAGAGAAGCAGGAGCCGCGCGTCGAGGGCCGCCGACTCGAAGCCGGCTTCGGTGAGGCTTTGGCGCAGGTCCTTGAGCGCTTGAGCACGGGTGGGCGTGCTCACGGCGCAACGCCTCGCCTGTATCGCTCGAGCCGCTCCTCCAGCGTGCCGGTATGCAGCTCGAACAGGTGATTGTCGTGATCGTAGAAATACAGCGAATGGCCTTCGCCCTCGACGCGGGGGCGTGATTCGCGCAGGTCCAGTCCGAGCCGTTCGATGCGGGCGCGATAGGTGTCTATGGTCGTGGAGGCGATCTTGAAGGCGATGTGATTGTAGCTGCGCGAGGGCAGGCCTTCTCCTTCCATGATCGCGATCCACTGCCCGCCGACGATGAAGAATTTTTCGCGCGAGTGGGAGAAGGTTTCCTCGCCCGAGGAGTAGATCTCCCGCCCGTCGAGGACCTGGCTCATGATCAGGCTCATCCGCGCGAGGTCGCTGGTGATGAGCGTGATATGGCTCAGGACTTCGATCATGCCGCCTGATCCTGAGCGGCGAGCTGGGCGGCCTGATGCTCGGTGATGAGCGCGTCGATCAGCTCGTCGAGCGCATTGCCGGCCATCACCTCCTCCAGCTTGTAGAGCGTGAGATTGATCCGGTGGTCCGTCACGCGTCCCTGCGGGAAATTGTAGGTGCGGATGCGCTCCGAGCGGTCGCCGGAACCGACCTGCGACTTGCGGTCGGCGGCGCGTGCGGCGTCCTTCGCCGTGCGCTCGGCGTCGTAGAGACGCGAGCGCAGCAGCGCCATGGCGCGGGCGCGGTTCTTGTGCTGCGAGCGCTCGTCCTGCACGAACACGATGGTGCCCGTCGGAAGATGCGTGATGCGGATCGCGGATTCGGTCTTGTTCACGTGCTGGCCGCCCGCTCCTTGAGCGCGCATGGTCTCGATCTTCAGATCCGCGTCGTTGACGACGATGTCCACATCCTCCGCCTCGGGCAGCACGGCCACGGTGGCGGCCGAGGTGTGAATGCGTCCTTGCGTTTCCGTGTCTGGCACGCGCTGCACGCGATGGACGCCGCTCTCGAACTTGAGGCGTGCGAAGACGCCGCGTCCTTTGACTTCGGCAACCACCTCCTTGAAGCCGCCGGCCGTGCCCTCGCTCGCGGAGACGATCTCGACTTTCCAGCCTTTCAGGTCCGCGTAACGGGTGTACATGCGCAGCAGGTCGCCCGCGAACAGGGCGGCCTCGTCGCCCCCGGTACCGGCGCGGATTTCGAGGATCGCGCTCTTCTCGTCCGCCTCGTCCTTGGGCAGAAGCATGATGCGCAGGTCCTGCGCCGCCTTTTCCAGATCCTCGCGCGCCTGCGGCAGCTCCTCCTCCGCGAGCTTGCGCATCTCGGAATCGGTCGAGGGGTCGTCGATCAGCGTCTGAAGGCCGTTCAGGTTATCTTCCATGGCCCGATAGGCGCGGATCGCGCCGACGACGCCGTCGAGCTCGGCAAGCTCGCGCGACAGCGCAACGAAGGTTTCCGGATCGGGGCCGGCATTGAGCGTCGCCGTGATGATGTCATGGCGCGCGAGGATCGCATTCAGGCGGTCGGAGGGAGGTGCAATCGACATCAGACCGGGATACCACGGATTTCCGCGAACTGGGCAAGCTTCGGACGCAGCGTGTCGCCGCTCCCGGCATGCTCCAGCTCTTCTTCGATGAAGGCTTCGAGCTCGCCCACGTCGAGGGCGAGGAGCATGGCTTTGACCGGCCCGATGGAGGCCGGGGACATGGACAGCGAGCGGAAGCCCAAGCCCAGCAGCGCCATGGCTTCGAGGGGGCGTCCGCCGATCTCTCCGCACAGGGTCACCTGACAGTTCGAGATCCGCGCCTGCTCCGCCACGAGGCGCAAGGCCCGCAGCATGGGTGTGCTCAAGGGATCGAAGCGATCCGCGACGCGCCGGTTCTCGCGGTCGATGGCGAAGAGAAACTGCATCAGATCGTTCGAGCCGATGGAGATGAAATCGGCACGCTCGCAGATCTCCTTGAGCTGAAATAGAAGCGAGGGCACCTCCAGCATGACGCCGAGCTTCAGGTCGGACGGCAGGGCATGGCCATGATTTAAGAGATAGCTCTTCTCGCGCTCCACGATGACGCGCGCGCGCTCGAACTCGTCGCAGGTCGCCACCATCGGGAACATGATCTTCAAAGGCCGTCCGGCGGCGGCCTTCAGAAGCGCGCGAACCTGGGCGCGCAGCAGCCCTGGCCGGTCGAGCCCGATGCGGATCGCGCGCCAGCCGAGGGCCGGGTTCTCCTCCTCGAGCGCCTGCATGTAGGGCAGGATCTTGTCGCCGCCGATATCGAGAGTGCGGAAGGTGACGGGGCGGTCGCCGGCCTCCGCGAACACGGCGCTGTAGAGCGCCTGCTGGTCGGAGGCCGAGGGCATCTTCTCCGCGATCATGAACTGCAATTCGGTGCGGAACAGGCCGACGCCCGCCGCGCCCGTCTCGGCGAGATGCGGCAGGTCGACCAGGAGGCCCGCGTTGAGCTGCAGGACGACCTCGACTCCGTCCTTGGTGACGGAGGGCACGTTGCGCAGCTTTTGGTACTGTTCTTGGCGTTTGGCGCGAAGCCGCGCCTTTTCGGCATAGGCCGCTTCCACATCGGCGTTCGGCCGGATCTGGACCTCTCCCGCCGCGCCGTCGACGATGATGGCATCGCCCGGCTCGGTGAGCGAGGTTGCGTTCGGCACCTCGCCTACGGCGGGAATGCCCAGCGCCCGCGCCACGATGGCGATGTGGCTCGTGGGGCCGCCTTCCTCGAGCACGAGGCCGCGCAGGCGCGAGCGGTCGTAATCCAGCAGGGCTGCCGGCCCCATGGAGCGGGCCACGATGATGGCGTTGTCGGGGAGCGAGCCGCGATCGGCCACCATGTCCCGCCCGACGAGTCGGAAGAGCAGCCGGTTGGCGAGATCGTCGAGATCGTGCAGGCGCTCGCGGAGATAGGGATCCGTCTGGCGCAGCATGCGGGCGCGGTTGTCGGATTGCACCCTCTCCACCGCCGCCTCCGCAGTGAGGCCAGAGGCTACCGCCTCGCGCATCCGGCGCAGCCAGCCCTGGTCGTGGGCGAACATGCGGAAGGTTTCCAGAACCTCGCGGTGCTCGCCATGATGGGCCACGTCGCCCCGTTCGATCAGCTCGTCGATGGAGGCGCGCACCTCGCCGATCGCCTTCTCCAGGCGCTGCAGCTCCGCATCGACGTTCTCGGCGATCAGGTTCCGGACGACGACGCGAGGCTCGTGAAGCACCACGTAGCCCAGGCCTACGCCGTCGGCCAGCGCCGCTCCTTTTTGATAGACGGGGCGCCGCAGGGCGATCCCGGTCTCGACGGGGGCGAGGGCCTGCAGCTCGCCGGTGGCCAGCATCTCGGCCACCACCATGGCGGTGGTCTGAAGGGCCTCGACCTCTTCTTCCGTGTAGACGCGGTAGGTCCGGTTCTGAACGACGAGAACGCCGAGCGTATTACCGGCCCGGAGCAGCGGCACGCCCAGGAAGGCATGGTAGATCTCTTCGCCGGTCTCTGGCTTGTAGGAGAAGGCCGGGTGGCTCTGGGCGTCGGAAAGGGCCAGAGGCTCCGCCGTCGAGGCGATGAGGCCGACGAGACCTTCGCCCGAGCGCATGACGGTCTGGTGGACGGCCTCCCTGTTCAGACCCTCCGTGGCGAACAGCTCCAGAACGCCATCGCCACGCAGTACGTAAACGGAACACACCTCGGCCACCATGTTGGCGGCGATCTGGATGACGATCTTGTCGAGGCGGTCCTGGGCCCCCACCGGCTCCGCCATAATCTCGCGGAGGCGGCGCAGCAGAAGGCGCGGACCGCCGGGAGCGCTTGGCATGAGCTTTTAGGTTCCCGTCCTTCGGAGCCGGTGAAGCGAACCGGCGGTTGTTGCCTCAGTGTTGCAGCCCGACCGACCGGCCGTCAATCAGGCTGCGTGCCATCAGGCTTTGTCCAGGCCGTATAGCGAGTGGAGCGTGCGCACTGCAAGCTCCGTATAGGCCGAGTCGATCAGGACCGAGAACTTGATCTCGGACGTGGTGATGGCGCGGATGTTGATGCCCTTGTCCGCCAAGGCCTTGAAGGCCCTGGCCGCCACGCCGGCGTGGCTGCGCATGCCCACGCCGATGGCCGACACCTTGACCACGTCCGTGGCGCCCTGGAGATCGCGGAACTCGATTTCGCTCTTGTGAGCGTTGAGCACCGCGCAGGCCCGCTCGTACTCGGCGGAAGGCACTGTGAAGGTGATATCCGTGGTGGTGGTGTCGTCCGAGACCACCTGGATGATCATGTCCACATTGATGTTGGCGTCGGCCAGAGGCACGAAGATCGAAGCGGCGACGCCCGGCTTGTCGGCTACATTCCGCAACGTAATCTGGGCTTCGTCGCGCGAATAGGCGATGCCCGTGACAACCTGCTGTTCCATGATGTCTTCCTCGTCGCAGATGAGGGTGCCGAGCTTGGGGTCGGCGGGATCGTCGAAACTGGAGCGCACATAGGTCGGAACCCGGTGCATCATGGCGAGCTCGACCGAGCGCACCTGGAGCACCTTGGCCCCGAGGGAGGCCATCTCCAGCATTTCCTCGTAAGAAACCTTATCCAGGCGCTGCGCCTTGGGCACGATGCGTGGATCGGTGGTGTAGACGCCGTCCACATCCGTATAGATGTCGCAGCGCTCGGCCCCGATGGCGGCGGCCAGCGCCACGGCGCTGGTGTCCGATCCGCCGCGGCCGAGCGTCGTGATCCGCCGGGTCTCCTGGTGGACGCCCTGGAAGCCGGAGACGACGGCGACTTCCTTCTTCTTCTCGAAGCTCTCGAGGATGCCGGAGCCGTCGATCTCGACGATTCGGGCCGTCCCGTGCGCGTCCGAGGTCACGATCGGAATCTGCCAGCCCTGCCAGGAGCGGGCGTTGACCCCCATCTCCTGCAAGGCGATGGCGAGCAAGCCTGAAGTCACCTGTTCGCCGGAGGCCACGACCACGTCGTATTCCTTGGCATCGTAGAGGGAATTGGCCTCTTTCACCCAGCCGACCAGCTCGTTGGTCTTGCCCGCCATGGCCGAGACCACCACTGCGACGTCGTAGCCGGCCTCGACCTCGCGTTTGACATGCCGCGCCACGTTACGGATGCGCTCTACATTGGCGACGGACGTACCGCCGAACTTCATGACAAGACGGGGCATGCGAAGAAGGCCGTTGGTTAAGGGGAAATTTTTGCCCTTCGCGAGTTCGGAAAGGCGCGTATACATGACGGCAGGGCCGCGCGCTGTCAACGCGCGGAAATCATTTCTTCGCTCAAGGAATTCGATCCCATGGCTGACGGCGCTTCCACGACCATCGACCCGGCCGAGGTCGCCCGCTTTGAAAGAATCGCCGCGACCTGGTGGGACCCGAATGGCCCCATGAAGGTCCTGCACAAGTTCAACCCGGTGCGGCTGGCCTATGTCCGGGACGAGGCCTGCCGCCGGTTCGGGCGTGACCCGCGCTCCGCCCGTTCTCTCGAGGGGCTGACGATCCTCGATGTGGGCTGCGGCGGCGGAGTGCTGTCGGAACCTCTGGCGCGCTTGGGCGCCAAGGTGACCGGGCTCGATCCGGCCCCGACCAATATCTCGGTGGCCCGGCTCCATGCGGAGCGCGCGGGGGTGCCCGTCGATTTCCGCAACGAGACTGTCGAGGCCGTCGTGGCGCGGGGGGAGACCTTCGACATCGTCCTCGCCATGGAGGTGGTGGAGCACGTGGCGGATGTGCAGGCCTTCGTGACGGCCTGCACCCGGGCCGTGAAGCCGGGCGGCTGCCTCGTCATGGCGACGATCAACCGGACCCTGCGCTCCTTCGCCTCCGCCATCGTGGGGGCCGAGTAC
>DASRWK010000005.1:0-10356 GCA_035776715.1 Microvirga sp. | reverse complement strand
GCGCCGCGTTTCCTCACGGCCCTGGGCCGCTCCGCGGCGAGCACCGGAGGAACGACGGATCGCGTCGCCTCCCACCCGAGCACATCCGAGCGCATTTCGAAGGCTCTCCAGGCTGCCCGTCGCGCCGGGCCCCGGGGCATGGGCGAAACGGGCAAGCTCGAATACCTGACGGCTCTCGACGGGCTCGCCTATGGCGACGACCCGAGCGACGGCGTCGTGAAAGGCCGCCGCTTCATCCATGCACGCCTCGGTGTCGCCTTCGAGGCGCCGGTGGGCTTCACCCTGGAGAATACCTCCCAGGCCGTTCTCGGTTCCTCGGCCGATGGCGAACGCCGCCTGCTCTTCGATGCGGCCGATACCCCGGCCGGGCAGAGTCTGGAAGAGGTTCTGCGTTCCACCTGGACCGACACCATCGAGCCGGGCAGCCTGGTCACGACGACCGTCAATGACCTCCCGGTCGTGACGGCTCTGTCGATCGGCAAGGAATGGACCTTCCGCCTCTCGGCCATTCGCATCGGCAACACCACCTACCGCCTCATCATGGCCGCCCGCAGCGGTGGCGCGGAACTGGAGGACATGTTCCAGCGCACGCTTGGCAGCGTGCGCCAGGTGCAGCCGGAAGAGGCTCGCCGCATCCGTCCGCTCAAACTCCGGATCGTGACGGCACAGCCTGGCGATACAGCGCAATCGCTTGCCGCGCAGATGCCCGTCGACCGAGCGCTCGAGCGTTTCCTGCTGATCAACGGCCTCGATCGCAATGGCCCCTTGAAACCAGGCGAGCGCTACAAGATCGTCGTCGAGTGACCAGAGGGCCTCAGCCCGGTACGAGCTCTCTCTGGGAAGCGGCCCTGCCCGAGGCTCGGAAGGCGGGCGCTCCTACAGGGCCAGAGTTCAACGCTTTCGTAAGCCAAAAGCGATCAGGCGAGCCGGTCCCCGGCTCGCCTGATCCGTTCTAAGGGTCTCGATGTTCCTTAGACGAAAGCACCCGAGGCCTGAGGATACTTGTCGATCAGGGCTCGTTTGAGTTTTTCCAGGGCGCGGTTCTCGATCTGGCGAACGCGCTCCTTCGAGATTCCTAAGCGATCGCCGAGGAATTCGAGGGTGACCTGCTCGTCGTCGAGGCGGCGCGCCTGCAGGATTCGCAGCTCACGCTCGTTGAGCACCTCGAGCGCCTGCTTAAGCCAGCGCACGCGGCGCTCGGTATCGATGACGTCGCTCACGCTCTCGTCCGGCAGAGGGCTCGTGTCCACGAGGAATTCCACGCGCTCCGCGGAATTGGACGGGTCGGCGTCGAGAACCGGCGCGTTGAGCGATGTATCTGGAGCCGAAAGGCGGGCATCCATGAGCGCCACGTCGGCCTTGGAGACGCCGATCGCCTCGGCGATCTTTTCGTGCACGTCGGATGAGATGCGCTCCTCGCCGCCGCGTGTCAGGCGGGCGCGCAACCGACGCAGGTTGAAGAAAAGAGCCTTCTGGGCGGAACTTGTTCCACCACGGACAATTGACCAGTTACGAAGGATGTAGTCCTGCACGGAGGCACGGATCCACCACGTGGCATAGGTCGAGAAGCGGACTTCCCGCTCCGGTTCGAACCGCGCGGCAGCTTCAAGAAGGCCGACATGCCCCTCCTGGACGAGATCCGCCATCGGCAGGCCATAGTGACGAAAACGGGCCGCCAGCGCGATCACGAGACGCATATGCGCAGCCGTCAATTGGTGAAGGGCTGTTTCATCGCCGTGTTCCTTCCAACGCACGGCAAGTGCATGCTCCTCCTCCCTCTCGAGAAAAGGTGCATTCATGGCGGCGCGGACGAAACGACGACGAACCCCTGAGATTTCTCCCATTGTGTCCTCCCTTGGCAGAGACACAACGAGCGAGGCGGGAAAAAGTTCACGCCGTACGGTCAAGTTTTGCAAAATAGATTCCCCGCCTCTGAAAGCAAGGGCTCGCCACCAATAAAAAAGCCCGGCGCGAGGCCAGGCTTTTCCAAGAGCTTCGGAGGGAACCAAACCGCTTTATTAGACAGCCTCTTCCTGCATGTCGTCGCCATCGCCCTCTGCATCCGCCTCGGCACCTTTCGTGCGGCGCGGGGACTTGGCAAGGCTCTGCTCAATGAGCTTGAGGGCCTCCGTATCCGTGATCTTGTTCACCGCAGCAATCTCGCGCACCACCCGATCAAGGGCGGATTCATAAAGCTGACGCTCGCTGTAGGACTGCTCGGGCTGGGCGTCGGAGCGGTACAGGTCCCGCACGACCTCGGTGACTGAGATGAGATCGCCCGAATTGATCTTCGCCTCGTACTCCTGAGCGCGGCGCGACCACATGGTGCGCTTCACGCGAGCACGACCCGTCAGAACGTCCAGAGCCTTTTGAACCAGGGCCGGTTCGGCGAGCTTGCGCATGCCGACTCTGGCGGCTTTGCCGGTCGGGACTCGCAGGACCATCTTGTCCTTATCGAAGGAGACCACGTAGAGCTCCAGCTTGAAGCCGGCGATTTCCTGCTCTTCGATGGCCGTGATGCGGCCTACGCCGTGAGCGGGATAAACAATGGCTTCGCCGGACTTGAAACCCAGGCGCTGAGTGGACTTCTTAGCGGTTGTCATGCGAGAGAGGCCTCCTTGCATGGTCCCTTGCCTGTCGAGGCATGGGAGCGGTGGTTCCACTGAGCAGGGACCCAGGGGAACAGGAATGAGATGAGCAAAGACGGAACTTGACTATTCCGCTCGACTCCCTGATGTAAGCCAGCAGCTAGAACACGCTCATCCCGGACCCAAGGCAGGACTAGCCCCCTTCGGCCGGGCTTCGTGCATCATGCTTCAGTGTGTGAACCGACGACCTGCGGGGGACGGTGCACGGCTTGAGCGCAAGCGACGGCATTGGCAGACCCTATCACAGTCCGGCCGAAAAAGCAAAAATATTTCAAAGCGTAGCGTAAAGAAGCTCAGTTTATGGCCGGGCTTAAAGCCCGTCACGCCATATCAAAGCCGCCCTGATCGCCCACCAGGGATTTACCGGCCATCCCCAAAATGCACAGGCGCAGGACGCATCCACAAAGGTAAGCGCCGGGGCCGGCCCGAAGAGACATCCGCATACGCGCCCGAGGCTCAGTCGCCCTCGCCGGGATTGGGCGAGAAGTACTGCTCGAACTTACCCGCGACACCATCGAATTCCTTGGCGTCAGCCGGGGGCTCCTTCTTCTGCGTAATGTTGGGCCAGCTCCTGGCCATGTCGGCATTGAGCTTCAGCCACTGCTCCAAACCGGGCTCCGCGTCGGGCTTGATCGCCTCGGCAGGACATTCCGGCTCGCAGACACCGCAATCGATACACTCGTCCGGGTGGATGACGAGCATGTTCTCGCCTTCGTAGAAACAGTCCACCGGACATACCTCGACGCAGTCCATGTATTTGCACTTGATGCAATTTTCAGTGACGACGTAGGTCATGACCGGTCCTTTGAGGGTCTCTTCCAAACAGAATGCGCAAGAGTGCCGCCGCCGCTCTAGCTGTTGTCGCCTTCCCTGACAAGCGTCCCGTCGCTTTCGTTGAGATCTGTGTAGAGCTGCCTTGCTTCGGGCGCAGCCCCCCGCCGCTCCCCAAGGCCCTCGACCCGCACCACAAGCGTCGTGCGGGCCAGAGCAACGGTGATCACGTCCCCGACGGCCAGGGCCTTGGCGGCATTGTCAGTGCGCTGGCCGTTGACCCGCACGAACCCGCTCGTCACGAGCTTGGCGGCCAGCGTCCGGGTTTTGGCAAAACGTGCGAACCAGAGCCACTTATCAAGCCGCTGCCGGTCCTCACGCATGGGGCAATCTCACTTCTTGCCGTCTTCGAGCTGAGCCTTGAGGGCCATGAGCTTGGCGAATGGCGAGTTCGGGTCGGGCTGCTTCTCGCGACGCTCCTGCCCGCCGTCGCGGCGGTTGTCGGCACGCTTGTCGGGACGTGGGCCACGGCGGTCGTCCGGCCGCGGTCCCCGAGGCGGGCGGTTCTGCGGGCGGCCGCCCTCCCCTTGGGCCTCCCGGCGCGGGCGCTCGCCCTTGCCTTTGCCCTCGCCCGGATGGGAGCGGCGATCCCCGCGCTCGCCCCGGTTGCCACGAGCCTCGCGGCCCTGACGGGCGTGCCCGCCCTCATGGTGACGGCGGTGCTGGCGCCAGATCTCGATCATCTCGGGCTCGGCAGGGGCTTCTGCAGGCGGTTCGGCAGATGCTTCGACGGCGCCCGCAGCCGGAGTCGTGGTCTCCCCTTCGGGCGAAGCCACTGCCTCAGCGGCGCTCGCCTCCACGGCCTCAGGCGCGACCGAGGCCTCGGGAGCCTCCACGGCCACCGCGCCTGTTTCCTCGGCCACGACCTGGGCCTCGGCCGAAGTCTCGGCGGAAATCTCGGCAGGAGCGGCCTCGCCTTGGGCAAGTTGCGGAGCCGCAGCCAACGGCACCGTGATGGCCGGGCCGGGCCGGCGCTCCATCGCATAGCCGAGGGACTTCAGGATCGTGGCGAAGTCCTCGCCCGCGCAGCCGACCAGAGAGGTCATGGCCACGGTGGGAACGAAACCGTCGCCGTCGGCCGCGCCGGCCGGCGGCTCGCCGGGGGTGATGCCGGGACGATAGGCGATGGCCGGGCGGATCAGGTCGGCCAGACGCTCCAGGATGTCCACACGTACGGCGCGGCCACCGCAGACGCGGAAACCCGCAGCGCGGTAGAGGCCCGCCGCGATCTCCGGATCGACCGGGATCGAGGTGCGGCCGGACTGGGCGAGATGGGCGATCTCATCGATCCCCTTCTGGTCCAGGCCCCCGTTCTGGAGGGCCCAGAGCTGCGTCGCGAGCACGCGCGGGGCGGGCTTCAGAAGGGCCGGCAGATAAAGATGGTAGGCGCCGAAGCGTACGCCAGCCTTTCGGAGCGCCGCGCGGGCATCCTGATCGAGGCTGCGCACCTCGTTGAGAACCTTCGCGCGCTCCAGCACGCCGAGCGCCTCGCCGACCTGGAAGGCGATGCCCCGGGCGAGCCCCGTCAGCTCGGCATTGGTCTCGAGATCCATCACCGGGCCGAGCAGGCGCACCACATAGGCCTTGAGCCAGGCGCGCAGGCGGTTGTCCACCTTGTCGCGGGCGGGCCCGGTGAGATGCTCATCCGAGAGAATGCGCACGCGCGGCTCGAAGAGCTTGTCGCCGGGCTCGAGCTTCGCCACGGGATCGCCCATCCAGCGGATCGTGCCGTCGTTCGACAGCACCAGCGTGGTGTCGGGCGTCTCGGCGAACCGGTCGGCCCGCGCCTCGATTTCCCCGGCCAGGGCCTTGCTGGCAGCATTGCGCAGGGTCTTGGCCTCCGTGGTATCGGCCTGGGGATCAGGCACGAAATGGAAGCCGTGCAGGTGGCCGATATGTTGCCCCTCGACAGTGACGTCGCCGGTGGTCGTAATTTCCGCTTCGAGCATCGTGTTCTCTCTCAAGCGCCGCATGAGAACGCTCGTCCGCCGGTCGATGAATCTTTGGGCGAGACGTTCATGAAGCGCATCCGATAGCTTGTCCTCTACCTGACGCGCAACACCCTGCCAATGCTCCGGGTCCTTCAACCAGTCCGGGCGATTAGCGACGAAAGACCAAGTCCGCACCTGAGCGATGCGGTTGGAGAGGGTGTCGATGTCGCCATCCGTCCGGTCCGAGGCCGACAGATGGCGGGCGAACCAGTCCGCCGGGATCGCCCCTTCCTTCATGAGAAATCGGTAGAGCTGGCCGACGAGGTCCGCGTGGGTCTGGGGTGAAACCTTCCGATAATCAGGCACTTGGCAGATCTGCCAGAGCCGCTCGACCGCATATTTCGTACGTGCGAAGGCCTGAATGTCGTCGTCCCGGGCCAGCAATTCGAGGGCCGCCACGTCCTCGCCCATGGGGGCACGTACGAGCCCGTGCTCCCGAGGCTGCTGGCTTAGAGAATCGCGCAGGCGCCCCAGGGACGAAAAATCGAGATCCGGGTTGCGCCATTGCAGGATCCGAACTGGGTCGAAAGTGTGATTTTCCAGCGCCTCGACCGTTTCCGCATCGAAGGACGGGCAGCGGCCGGTGGAGCCGAAGGTGCCGTCGCGCATGTAGCGGCCCGCTCGGCCTGCGATCTGGGCAAGCTCCGGATTGTAGAGCTTGCGGAAGCGGAAACCGTCGAACTTCTTGTCGGCGGCGAAGGCCACATGGTCGACATCGAGGTTGAGGCCCATGCCGATGGCATCCGTGGCGATCAGGTAATCCACATCCCCGTTCTGATAGAGTTCGACCTGCGCATTGCGGGTTCGGGGCGAGAGCGCCCCCAGAACCACCGCCGCGCCGCCGCTCTGGCGGCGGATGAGCTCGGCGATGCCGTAGACCTCCTCTGCCGAGAAGGCCACTATGGCCGAGCGCCGGGGCAGGCGGGAAACCTTCTTCTCGCCTGCGAAAGTGAGCTTCGAGAGGCGCGGCCGCGTGACCACGTGCACCCCGGGAATCAACGCCTCGATGAGCGGACGCATGGTGGAGGAGCCGATGAGCATCGTCTCCTCGCGCCCGCGCTGGTTGAGAAGCCGGTCCGTGAACACATGGCCACGATCGAGGTCGGAGGCGAGCTGGATCTCGTCGATGGCCACGAAAGCCGCATCGATATCCCGCGGCATGGCCTCCACCGTGGAGATCCAGTAGCGGGGCCGGTCCGGCTTGATCTTCTCCTCGCCGGTGATGAGAGCGACGTTGTGCGGGCCCGCCTTCTCGACGACCCGTTGATAGACCTCGCGCGCGAGCAGACGCAGCGGCAAGCCGATCATGCCGCTGTCATGGCCCAGCATGCGCTCGATGGCGAGGTGGGTCTTGCCGGTATTGGTAGGGCCGAGCACGGCGGTGACGCCGCGCGCGCACTTGCGGAGGAAGAGAACGGCGAGCCATGCCTGGATGCGGGGTAATGTCGGATACGATCCCGGGTGAGAGGGACGAGACGCTCCCGCATCGGCGATGCAGGCAGCCTTCTCACAAATCAGGCCTGGCCTGAACGTCTGGCGGCAGGCTTCCTCTTATATGGGACTTCGGGCCGGTTTCGCTACCGGCTGTTTCAAGAATTCTCCAGGAGTTTTGAGGGCTTATTGACCAGCCCCTGCTTTGACGGGCTCCCTCCCCTTGGCCCCGCGCCTGGCAGCCGTCGTCGTTCCGCCGCCTTCGACGGTCCAGCTGGCGGCCTCGAGCTCGCCCATCCCAATCGTCGTGCGCACGGCTACCTTGATCGGAAAGAGCACGCGGACCCCCTCCACCGGCGCCAGCCACACGTTCATGTCCTTGTTCTCCTGCATGAACTTGATGGTGGAGCGTTGCGGACGGTGGCCGGAGATCGGCACCCAGCGGGCATTGCAGACGAGGACGGGACCCGAATAACCCGGCACCTTGACGGTTTTCGTCTCGGAGTAGGAGAGCACGATGTTCTGGCGCGTAGCCCCGTCGAAGACCGGGATGGTCCGATTGCAGTTAGCGGCATCGGTGAGGCTTTTTGACGCTACGGCGGGCATGATAAGGGCGCTCAAGGGATCGATAACTCCCTTCTTATCGGCTGCCTTCACCGGCACCCGGTCCTCTTTCGGCTCGAGAGGCGGCTCGATCTCGACCTCGGCCACGTTCCCACCGTCGAGCGCCATCCGCACGATGCGCTGCTCGCCGGAGGATTTGGTATTGACGGCAAAGCCCTCAGGCTGGAGCTGCGTTCCCACGATCATGCCGGAGGCCGTGCCAGCCCCCTTGCCGCCTGTGATCATCTTCACGAGCCCGGTGAGCTTCACGCTGCCCTGCATCTCGTATTTGGGACCGTTGAACGTCGAAGAAAGATCGGCCTTCCCCAATGGCAGACCTGCCAAGGAAAGGCTGTAGTTCACCTTGAGCGTCTGGGCAGGCTGAGCCTGGACCTGAGGGGCAAATCCGGCCAAGGTTAAGGTTAACAGAGCTGAAGCCGTAAGGCGCATTGAGATTTTCCCGGGGCTGTCCCGTTAGTCTATTCCGTTGCATCGCATGAGATTCCGAATAAATGATGACCTTGGCGGCGCAAAAAAACGAGTGGTGCTGTCGCACTATTCTTGACGCGGGATCGGTTTTCGGCCTATAGCCCTGCACCTTCCAAGGACTTCTGGTGTCCGGCCACGTGGGATCTGCGTTGAGGCAAACCCGCGAAATCGAGCCGCGACCCCTTTGACAATAGGATTGACCCCATGTCCCGCCGTTGCGAACTGACCGGCAAGGCCGTGCTGAGTGGCCACCTGGTAAGCCACTCGAACCGCAAGACGAAGCGGAAGTTCCTGCCGAACCTCTGCAACGTCACCCTCCAGTCCGAGGCTCTGCAGCGCTCCGTGCGTCTGCGCGTCTCCGCTCACGCTCTGCGCTCCGTCGAGCATCGGGGCGGCCTCGATGCCTTCCTGGCGAAGGCCTCGGCCAACGAGCTCTCGACCACCGCCCTCGCCGTGAAGCGCGAGATCGAGAAGAAGCTCGCCGCCGCGAGCTGATCTCAGGCTCTCTGCCGTATTCTGCGCTTCGGGCGGCCCTGTGGCCGCCCGTTTTGCGTTGCTTTCACAGCTTAGGCTCACCCTGGGAAGGCCGATCATGATCAAGTCCGAGCACCGCGACCTCCTCATCGCCCTGGCCGCGATGACCCTTGTCGTCCTCTCGTCGAATATTCTTGTTCAGTATCCCTTCCAGCATCTGGGCCTGGGCGACTATCTGACCTGGGGCGCCTTCAGCTATCCCTTCGCCTTCCTGGTCACGGATCTGTCGAACCGCCGCTTCGGCCCCAAAGGGGCGCGGCGGATCGTCTATGCCGGCTTCGCGCTGGCCGTGGCGCTCTCCATCGTCCTGGCGACGCCGCGCATCGCCATTGCCTCGGGGGCGGCCTTCCTGACTTCCCAGCTCCTCGACATCCAGATCTTCTTCCGCCTGCGGGGATACGCCTGGTGGATGCCGCCCTTCGTCTCCTCGGTAATCTCCTCCGGTCTCGACACGGCGATCTTCTTCTCCGCCGCTTTCTATTGTGGCGCCGTTCCCGGCTTCGGCCTCACCATCACCGATATGCTTGCCCAGGCGGGCATCGCGGATCAGTGCATCGCCCTGCCCTGGGTGAACCTCGCCGTCGCCGATTATCTGGTGAAACTCGCACTCGCCGCCATCGCGATCGCTCCCTACGGCGCCATCCTGCGGCTCATGCGCTATACGGCGATCCACCGGGCCGCCTGAACAGGCGACCGCTGCCCCATTCGGGGGAAAGCGCGAAGCCATCACCCCCGGAGGGAAAACTCCAGCAGCAGGGTTCGCTGGAGATTGGCGTTGAAGTTGTTGTCGGAGATCAGGGAGACGACGGTTTCGCCTCCCTCCCTGTGAACCGCAAGGCCCTCCATGTTGTCGATCTGGTGCGATGCCTCGCTCTCGTAGATCACCTCGCCATCCAGGCTCGCCCCCGGTTTGAGGGCGGCGGAAGCGACGCGGCGCAGGCGGCATCCGAAGCCGCCGAACAGCGAGAAGCGGCGCTCCAGGACGAGCGCATCGCCAGAATCGAGAAATGCAAGATCGGTCACGTCATAGCCGTCGCGACGCCACACCTCGAAAGCGCCCTGTCGGGCACCTGTGAGGATGAAACCCTGTCCTCCCTCCGCGATGCCGACCAGGGCACCAGCGAGATGTGAGCGTTGCGGCGCCACTGCGAGCGCCTCCAGCCCCCTGTTGCTCGGTAGATCCTTGAGGATCTTCGGCGCCGCAATCGCCGTGCCCTTGACGAGCAAGCCTTCCCGGTTGCGCTGGAAGCGGATGACGGCATGGTCGCGCTCGACGCCGACGAACGCCACGTTGCCCGCAATCGCGAGGCTTTCCGTGTCATAATAACGGGAGCGGCGCCCCGGACGCCCGTCGCTCAATAGCAAGGGGGCCATTGCCGCACGGGAGAGGCCCGACAGGCGTCCATCCGAGGTTTCAATGCGTGCCTTCAGGATTTGCGCATTGTCGGCCAGGGCCACGATCTCCTCCCCCTTGGCAGAACGCCACAACCCGGAGAACCCGCCAAAGGCGGACACATCCGATCTGAGGCTGAGACCGGAGCGGAACAAGAGCGATCCGAATCGTGTGCGGTCCGGATCGGCGTTGGACAGATGGCTGATCGGCTGGGCCGCGACATTGATCGGCGTCACGGCGCCGAAGGCCTGCGGGCGCCGAGCAAGGGCCGCGCCCGCTGCGGTGGCGGCGACGAGCGCTCCGCCGCCCAGGAGCAGATTTCGACGGGTGAGAAGCCTCACGCACGAGCCCAGTGACGGGGCGCTCCGCGCGAGGGCTGCGCGTTTTCCTCGAACAGCTCCGCGAGCTTCTCGGTCATTACGCCGCCGAGCTCCTC
>DASRWK010000004.1:0-4410 GCA_035776715.1 Microvirga sp. | reverse complement strand
GAATTCGTCGACATTCTTGGCGTCGTAAACGAAGGGATCGGCCATGGCGGCCTCGCCGTTCTCCCCAACCGTGATCTTGCCCATGCGGCCGACATTGATCTCAGAGCCCGGCTTACCATCGGTCTCCTTCTTGACGAGGCGATAGGCGATCTGCGTCGCGGAATATCCGAGATCGATCGGGTTCCAGATCGCGAACTGCTTGGTTGCACCCGAGTGAACGGCGCCTGCCATCTCCGACGGGAGTCCGAGACCCGTCACGTAAACCTGGCCGATCTTGCCGGCATCCTTCACCGCCTGAGACGCAGCGAGCACGCCGACGGTCGTGGGAGCAACGATCACTTTCACGTTCGGATGAGAGCTGAGGAGGCCCTGGGCTTCGCGATAGCTCTTGTCAGCAAGGTCATCGCCATAGACCGTCGTGACGAGGTTCAGACCTGGATATTTCGGTAGCTGCTTCTTCATCTCGGCAATCCAGGTATTCTGGTTTGTCGAGGTCGAGGTCGCCGACAGGATCGCGAAGTCGCCCTTGCCGTCCGGCAGGTGATCGGCCGCGAGCTTCAGGCACATATTGCCGATGAGCTCGTTGGACGAGGGATTGAGATGGAGGATGCGCCCGTCCTTGTTCACGCCGGAATCCCAGGAGATCACCTTGATGCCGCGCTGGGCCGCCTTCTTTAGCGCCGGGACGACCGCGTCAGGATCGTTGGCCGAGATCGCAATCGCATCGACCTTCTGGGCGATGAGCGCGTTGATTACCTCAATCTGGCCCTCTGCGGTCGTAGTGGTGGGGCCGGTATAAATAATGTCGACCCCGCCGAGTTCCTTCGCCGCCTCCTGAGCGCCCTTGTTGGCGGCTTCGAAGAAGCCGTTGCCCAGGGACTTCACGACGAGGCCGATCTTGATGTTCTCGGCGCTGGCCGTACCCGTGAGAAGGGCAAGGCCAAGAGCCGTTCCGACGGCCAGTTTGGCAAATAGCTTCATGTTTTCTTCCTCCCTTGCAAACACTCCCGGCAGACTTCACGCTGCCGATGAGGATTCCTTTGGCTCTTCAGCTGCCGAGACATCGGCAACGATCAGCCTGATGCCCGCATCCTCGATCATGGCTCGGGCCGAGTCCGGTATGCCGTCGTCGGTGATCAGCGTGGAG
This sequence comes from Microvirga sp., assembly GCA_035776715.1. Lineage (GTDB taxonomy): Bacteria > Pseudomonadota > Alphaproteobacteria > Rhizobiales > Beijerinckiaceae > Microvirga. The sequence goes on along the minus strand of DASRWK010000004.1, from coordinate 3,263 downwards.
ACACGATTGAGCGGGCAAAGAATGAGGCTGGAGCGGCGCTGGAACTTGGTGGAATCGACCATCAGCACCAGTTCGTCGGCCTGGCTGATGAGCTTCTGTTCCGCCTGGATGATCAGTGCGTCCTGTTCCATCACGCCGAGCGGTCCGACACCTTGCGCGCCCATGAACATGCGGCGCGCATAGAAATTGCGCGTCACGTCATTGTCGAAGGGCGAGAGAATGATGCTCTGATCCCGATAGACGGAGCCGCCTGGCAGCATCACCTGGTTCTTGGAATGCTTGATCAGATGCTCCGCAATCGCGAAGGAATTGGTGAAGACCTGCATCCGCCGGGCGATCAGGTGATGCACCATCTGAAACGTGGTTGTCCCGCCATTGATGATGATGGCGTCACCATCGCTGCACAGGGCCACGGCCTCGCGGGCGATGGCGCGCTTCTTGGCGGTGTTCTCGCCCTCGGAAATCCGGAAGGGCTTGGCCGCCAGCGGGCTGATCTGTTGAGGGTGCAGAGCCTCGGCTCCGCCGCGCACACGGCGCAGTCGGCCCTGAACATGAAGGGCCGCGATGTCCCGGCGGATCGTGGCCTCGGAGGCCTCCGTCATTTCCATCAGATCTTGGATCGTGGCAACAGGCCTCTCCTGAACCAGGCTGAGGATGATCCGATGCCTTTCACGTTCGTGCATTATTCCTCACTCGAGCGCTCCAGAACCAGGCAGGATCACTAGGAGGCCATCAAATCCGTTTAAGGGCAATCCTAGCGTCCTGAAGATTTGGAGCTTCGTCAATCATTTTCGATCTTATCCGTTCGTATGATGACTTATTTTGATGGTTTTTGCCCGGTTTTGGTTGACAAGGCGGGGAGCCTCGCCAATGCTCCCCGCCTGAGAGTGAGGCACTGCGCACCCACCCTCAGCTTGGCAGGAGGACGATGTGGATACTGCGACGCAGAACTTGAAGCTGCTGGACAACAAATGGGATGACGCAAGGGCGGCCACGCTCGACGAACCCGGTCTGCTCCTCTACCGCTCAAACCTCCTCGGAGCCGACAAGCGCATCACGAATTACGGCGGCGGCAACACCTCGGCGAAGGTCATGGAAGCGGATCCGCTCACCGGCGAGAAGATCGAGGTTCTCTGGGTGAAAGGCTCCGGCGGGGACGTCGGCACGATCAAGCTCGACGGTTTTGCCACCCTCTACTTGGATAAGCTGCGGTCACTGAAGTCCATCTACAGGGGGGTGGAGGACGAGGACCGCATGGTGGCGTTCCTGCCCCACGCAACCTTTAACCTGAACACGCGTGCAGCCTCCATCGACACGCCTCTGCACGGTTTCCTGCCCTATAAGCATGTCGATCACATGCACCCGGATGCGATCATCGCGATCGCGGCCTCCAAAAACTCGCGCGCGCTCACGCAGGAAATCTTCGGCGACGAGATCGGCTGGCTCCCCTGGCGCCGCCCCGGCTTCCAGCTCGGCCTTGATCTCGAAGCCTTCGCCAAGGCCAATCCTCACGCCAAGGGCGTGGTTCTCGAAAGCCACGGCCTCTTCACCTGGGCCGATACGGCCAAGGACTGCTACGAGCTGACGCTGCGCATCATCAACCGGGCCATCAAGTGGTTTGCCCTGAAAACGGCAGACAAGCCAGCCTTCGGAGGCGCCGTGACGGCTAGCCTTCCCCGGGACGAGCGCCGCAAGATCGCCGCGCGTCTGATGCCTGAGATCCGTGGCAGGATCGGTCAGGCAGAGCGCAAGCTCGGACATTTCGACGATCAGGATGCGGTGCTCGAATTCGTCAACTCCGCCCATCTGAAACCGCTGGCGCATCTCGGCACCAGCTGCCCGGACCATTTCCTACGGACGAAGATCCGTCCGCTCATGCTCGACTTCGATCCGCAATCGCCGGATGTGGATGCGGTCTTGGCGGGTCTCGATGCCGCGCTGGACGCTTATCGCGCCGATTACACGTGCTACTACGAGCAGTGCAAGCACCCGGACAGCCCGCAGATGCGCGATCCGAACCCGGTGATCTTCCTGATCCCGGGCGTGGGCATGTTATCCTTCGCCCGCGACAAGGCTACGGCTCGCATCGCCAGCGAGTTCTACGTCAACGCCATCAACGTCATGCGCGGCGCGTCTTCGGTCTCCGAGTACCAGGGGCTGCCCGAACAGGAGGCGTTCGACATTGAATACTGGCTGCTCGAGGAAGCCAAGCTCCAGCGCATGCCGAAACCGAAAAGCCTCGCAGGCCGCGTCGCTTTCATCACCGGCGGCGCCGGCGGGATCGGGCGCGCGACGGCCGAGCGGTTGATCTCGGAAGGTGCCTGCGTGGTTCTGGCCGACATCGACCAGGAATCGCTCAACGGCACGGTCGAGGATTTCGGTAAGCGCTTCGGCGCGGACGTGGTGCGCGGCGTCACGCTCGACGTCACGAGCGAGACGGACGTGCTCTCCTCCTTCATCGAAGCATCGGTGGAGTTCGGCGGCATAGACATCCTGGTGTCGAATGCGGGCATCGCCTCCTCGGCTCCCGTCGAGGAGACCGAGCTTGCCATGTGGAACAAGAACATCGACATTCTCGCGACCGGCTACTTCCTGGTCTCCCGTGAGGCGTTCCGCCTGTTCCGCCGCCAGAAGCTGGGGGGCAACATCGTCTTCGTGGCCTCTAAGAACGGCCTCGCCTCCTCTCCTAACGCCTCGGCCTATTGCACGGCCAAGGCCGCCGAGATCCACCTCGCCCGCTGCTTGGCCCTCGAGGGTGCGGAAGTCGGCATTCGCGTCAACACGGTCAATCCGGACGCAGTGCTGCGCGGCTCCAAGATCTGGTCAGGCGAATGGCGCGAGCAGCGGGCGGCTTCGTCCAACCTCGCGGTCGACCAGCTTGAGGAGCATTATCGCAAGCGCTCCCTGCTGAAACTGAACGTCTTCCCCGAGGACATCGCGGAAGCGATCTATTTCCTCGCCTCCGACGCCTCGGCGAAATCTACCGGCAACATCATCAATGTCGATGCCGGCAACGCCATGTCGTTCACGCGCTAGAGGAAAGCGGGGGAGGAAAGCTATGGCAGAACAGAAGATCCAAGCCGATATCGTCGCCGCCGACAACGGGAAACGCGTGAGTGCTCTCAATGCCGATTACGAGGCACTCGGCGCGAAGCTCTCCCGCGAGGGCACCGACATCGATACGATCACCGCAAAGGTGGCAGCGTTCTTCGTCGCCGTTCCCTCCTGGGGCGTCGGCACGGGCGGGACGCGCTTCGCGCGTT
>DASRWK010000003.1:0-9843 GCA_035776715.1 Microvirga sp. | reverse complement strand
ACCTTCTGGGAATAGTTGTCCTCGATGATCTTCTTGGCGAGCTTGGTGACGAACTCGGCATCGGCCCAGGCGGTCCAGCCGATCTTCACCGGCTTCTTCTCCTCCTGTGCCTGCAGCGTGCCAGCAAGGCCTGTGGTCAGGGTCGCCGCGAGGGCGATCCGGGCGAAGGTCTTGAGCATAGGGTTCTCCTTTCAGCTCTTGGGTTTTGATCGGGCGCCGGGCCGGGACTCCGGTCCGGCATCCGGCGTCAGGCGCCTGCCTTGGCAGGCGCGGTCTCCAGACCGGCGGTCTCCGGCGCAGCTTTGGTGCGCCGAAGCGCCCAGCGCGGAATCGGGAAGGCTGCAGGCCGTGAGAGGCTTTGCGTCAGACGATCGAGGATGATGGCCAGGATGACGACGGCGAGACCGCCCTCGAACCCGAGTCCCACATCGAGGCGCTGGATGCCCGTGAGCACCGTATTTCCCAAACCGCCAGCGCCGATCATCGAGGCGATCACCACCATCGACAGGCCGAGCATGATGGTCTGGTTCACGCCCGCCATGATGGACGGCAGGGCCAGCGGGAACTGGACCTTGAACAGAAGCTGGCGATCCGTGCAGCCGAAGGCGAGACCGGCCTCAACGAACTCGCGATTGACTTGTGTGAGTCCCAGCGCGGTCAGACGCACGACGGGCGGCATTGAGAAGATCACGGTCGCGATGGTGCCGGGCACCGCACCGAGACCGAAGAACATCGCCGCCGGAATCAGATACACGAAAGCCGGCATCGTCTGCATCAGGTCGAGCAGGGGGCGCGTGCCGGCAGCCAGCAAGGAGCTGCGCGCCATCGCGATGCCCAGCGGAATGCCGAGCACGATCGCGATCGCCGTCGCCGCCATCACGAGAGCGAGCGTCTCGACCGTCTCCTTCCACAATCCCATTCCGACGATGAGGAGAAGGGCAGCGCCGGACACGAGAGCGAACCTCCAGCCGACGCGCCAAAGCGCGACAAGCGAAACGACGGCAGTGAGCGCCCACGAGGGCAGCCACAGCAGAGCATCCTTGATGCCGTCGGCGAAGAAGCCGATCCCGTCCGCGATCGCATCGAGTGTCGGGGAGAAGTTGTCGAGCATGTACTCGACAACCGCGCTGGCGCCAGCGCCGATACTGATATCGAAATCCATAAGCGGTATCCTTTACGCGTCGGCGTCTCAGCCGGCGCGGTCGAGGGTCATGAGGAGGGAAGATTTGGAGATTGCGCCGAGATAGCAGCCGCGCTCGTCCACCACCGGGACGGGCCAGCGGCTCTCCGCCACGCGTCCCATGACCTGTGACAGCGGCGTGTCGGCCTCGATGGGATTCATGTCGGGAAGGAAAGCTCGCCGATACGGATCGTGCCCGCCCGCGCGCACCGCCTCCTTGAGCGAATCCGCGCTCACCATGCCCTGGTAGCGCTTGTCGCGTGCGATCACGATGGCGACGTCCCTGTCGTGCGCGCGCATGCGCTCGAGGGCGGCATTGACGCTGTGCCCGGTCCGCTCGATCAAGGTGACCTGAGTGTGACGGGCGATGTCGCCGGCACGGAAGACGTGGCTGACATCCACGTTCCGGAAGAACGAGCGGACGTAATCGTTCGCCGGATTCATGACGATGTCCTCCGGCGTGCCGACCTGCACCACGACACCGTCCTGCATGATCGCGATCCTGTCGCCGATGCGCATGGCCTCGTCGAGATCGTGACTGACGAAAACGATGGTGCGGCTATGTTCCGATTGCAGCCGCAGGAGCTCGTCCTGCATCTCTGTGCGGATCAGCGGATCGAGAGCCGAGAAGGCCTCGTCCATGAGAAGAATCGTCGGCTCGTTGGCCAGCGCGCGAGCCAAGCCGACACGCTGCTTCATCCCGCCGGACAGCTCGTCCGGGCGGCTCGACGCGTAACGGTCGAGGCCGACGGCTTCGAGGGCCGTAAGTGCCTTCCTGTTGCGCTCCGCCTCGGGAACGCCCGCTATTTCCAGACCGAATGCGGTGTTGTCGAGAACCGTGCGGTTGGGCAGAAGCGCGAAACTCTGAAAGACCATGCTCATGTCGCGCCGACGCAGGGCGATCAAGTCGCGCTTGCTCATGCGGGTCACGTCCTGCCCATCGATCAGGATGGAGCCCATCGTCGGCTCGATCAGGCGATTGAGAAGGCGCAGCAGGGTCGATTTGCCGGAACCGGAAAGTCCCATCACCACGAAGATCTCGCCCTCGCGGATGCCGAAGCTGGCGTCGTTGACGCCGATGGTGCAGCGGGTCTCCGCCTGAACGGCGTCCTTGCCCTGGCCTGCCTGGATCATTTGGACCGCGCGCGTGACGTCCGAGCCGAAGAGCTTGAAGACATTGCGCAAAACGATCTTTTCAGCGGGAGTGCCAGCGCCAGCCTCGCCGCGCACGTTGCCGTCTTCGATAATCATCAAAACTCCATTGCCCCCTGTCCTAAGATTAAGGGAACCTCCGTTGCGTATTTTCAATCAGGAAAATAGTTGAATGATCGAAAGCGATAACAAGAGCACATCAGAACATGCACAACTTTGCTCGCCTTCAGCGAAGCGCTCAACGGATATCGTTGCCGTTATCGCTCTTTGTCTAAACCCATTGACGCGAAAAGCCAACCCCTCGACACGAATTGGCTACATTTCTCGCTTAACCCGCGAGTACATCTGTCGCTGTCGCATCTATATTTTGTTTTTTGGCACAGCAGCTTAAGCGTTCGCCGAAGGCCCGCTCGAGGCCATGTCCACAGGGCTCCAGGAGAGCACCCTGCAGGACCGTCGAAGCGGCGTTCCGCTTCCTTCAGACCTGTCCGGCCGAAACGGTATCACGGTGAAACGGCGCAGGAATCCATGCGTCCGGCCGGAACGCGAATGCGTCGGATTCGCTCGCACGAAGGCAATGGCGCGCTGGGACGAAAGAATGGCCGAAAGGCGAATCCGGCAGGATCGGCCGGCATGCCTCGCCGGCGAAGCGTGAGGACCTGGGGCAGGACGCTGCTGGACCTGCGGACCCGCCCGGGGCGAAGCGGAAAAACGTGTCGTTCGGCGAACGAACGATGGACGCGGACGAATCTCGCCAGCCCGCGTCCGTGGATCGCGTCAGATCACCGCGATCGAGGAATTCAGAAGATCGGTGACGAGCATGTGACCCGGAGCATGCGTGATGCAGAACGCGGGGCGGACATTGGCGATCACCGATTGCGGCGTGACCCCGCAGGCCCAGAAGACCGGAATCTCCCCCTCGCGGATCTCGACGGCATCGCCATAATCGGGCTTGTTGATGTCGGCGATCCCGATCAGCGAAGGATCGCCCAGATGCACCGGAGCGCCGTGCACCGAGGGGAAGCGGGACGTCACCTGCACGGCCCGGATGGCGTCGGCAGCCTTCAGAGGACGCATGGACACGACCAGTGGTCCGGAGAACGGCCCCGTCGCCACGGTCGGAACGTTCGTCCGGTACATGGGCACGTTGCAGCCCTGCTCGATGTGGCGCACCGGCAGACCGTCCGCCAGCATCGCCTCCTCGAACGAGAACGAGCAGCCGATCAGGAAGGCCACCAGCTTGTCGTTCCACAGGTCCCGGATATCGGTCGGCTCCGCCACCAGTTCGCCGTTGCGCCACACGCGGTAACGGGGAATATCGGTGCGGATGTCGATATCCTGGCCGAGCTCCGGCAGCGACGGGTCTCCCGTTTCGGAGACCGCGACGAGCGGACACGGCTTGGGGTTGCGCTGGCAGAAGCGCAGGAAGTCGTGCGCGAGCTCCTCCGGCAGGATGGCGAGGTTGGCCTGAACATGCCCCGGCGCGAGGTTCGCGGTCGGGCCGGTCAGGATGCCCGCGCGGGCATCCAGGCGGGCTTTGTAGGCGGCGCTGTTGTCGATCTTTGCGGACATCGTCCAATCCTCCTGCCGGTGCGCGTTACGCCTGGTCCTGCAAGCGCAGGGCTTCGACCGCCATGCCGATCGCAAGCATCCTCCGATCGGACCCGGAAGGCCCTGCGATCATCAGACCGACGGGAGCCCCGCCGCGCGCATGGCACGGAACGGACAAGGCGGCGCCGTCGAGGAAATTGATCAGCGTGGAATTGCGAAGGATCAGGCCATTCATGGCGTAATAGACGTCGTCGCTCGCCGCGAGCTCCGCAACGGCGGGTGCGACGACCGGAACGGTCGGGAGAAGCAAGGCATCGTAAGATTCGATGCGCGCCTCCACCTTCTCTTTCCAGGCCTTTCGGGCCGCGAGCAGGTCGAGATAGTCGGCGGCGGATATATCCTTGCCTCGCCGGATGCGCGAGACGACGCGCGGATCGTAGCGGTCGCCCGCCCGTTCGATCAGGTCCCTGTGCCAGGCCCAGGACTCCGCCGCCGTGAAACCGCCGTTGGCGTTGATGGCCGCGAGTTCGGAGAATTCCGGCACGGCGATCTCATCGATCCGAGCACCGGCGGCCGAAAGCCTTCCGAGCGCGGCCTCGAAGGCACGGGTCACGTCCTTGTCCATTCCCTCCAGCGCCAGGGTCGTGGGCACGGCGAAGCGGAGCCCGCCGAGGTCGGCCGGACGGGGGAGCGGCCTCTCGTCGGCCGCCATGATCGCATCGAGAACCGCGCAGCACGCCACCGAGGGGGCGATCGCACCGATGGAATCGAGGCTGAACGAGAGCGGCAGGACGCCGTCCATCGGCACCCTCGCCGCCGTCGGCTTGAAGCCCACGAGACCGCAGAGCGCCGCGGGGATGCGGACGGATCCGCCCGTATCGGAGCCGATCCCGGCCACAGCCATCCCGTCGGTCACCGATACCGCGGCACCGGATGACGAGCCGCCCGGGATGCGCCCGGTCTCGCGATCCCAAGGATTGCGCGGCACGTCGTAATGCGGATTGAGGCCGAGACCCGAATAGGCGAACTCTGTCATGTTGGTGCGGCCGACGATCACGGCGCCCGCTTCCCGCAGGCGCTTGACGACGACGGCATCCTCCGTAGCCGCCGGTTCGCCCGCGCGAGCGACGGATCCTGCCATCGTGACCTCGCCCGCGACATCGAACAGGTCCTTGATCGATATCGGCAGCCCGTCGATGGGAGAGCGGGTCATCCCGGCCTTGCGCAGGATGTCGGAGGCCTGGGCGGCGGCACGAGCCTGATCGGGGCAGAGCTTCGTGAAGACGCGCGCGCCCTCCCCCTTCGGGTCGGCTGCGCGGCTCAGCGCCTCTTCCGTCAGGGCCGATGACGTGGTGCGCCCCTCCGCGAGGGTCTGCTGCTGTTTGTTCACTGTCGAGGTCATGTTGCGTCAACCATTGGATCGGGTTGCATCGGGTTTCCGGATCAGGCGACTTCCGGCAGGACCTCGATATCATAGCTGTGGCTTAAGGTACGTCCGCGACGCGGATCGAACAGCTCCATGGTGAAGGATGGCGCGGGCCGGATGCCGCCCTTCGCACCGACCGTTCCGCAGATCATGGCGACGCCGTCGGGAAGAGTGCCCCCGCCGGCGAAGCCCGAGATGAGCTCCAGCGGCGGACGGAGCGAGGCGAGCGTGCCCTCCTGATAGAGCACGCGCTCCCCGTTCTCCTCGATGTATGACCGGATGACGAGTTCGTCCCAGTATCCGGCCACGTCAGCGTAGAGCCACGCCTCCGCGGCGACCGGCTTCGCGCAGACCTGCTTCGACAGGGCGACGCTGTGCGTCTCGAGCTTGCGGTCGGTGTGGTCGGAAGCGATGCTCACATAAAGCTCGCCGCCCGCCCGGAACACGAAGGTCTCCACCTCGCCCGAACTCTGATCGCCCACGACCTGGATGCGCGAGGCCTGGGTCAGCTGGTTCTCCGCGACGCGGTAGTAGAGAGGCACGGAACTCGGCCGCGGTACGCCGATGGCGAACAGCTCCTCGATGTGGTGCTCGATCGCGTGCTGGTCACGCCCGGCCCATCCCGCCACGACGAGGGAAGAGACGTCCACATCGACCGTGCGCGAGCCCGACTGATCTTCTACTTTGAAGGAAAGCTTCATGATGAATCCACACGTTGAAAAGTTTGGGTGGCTGCGAATGCTCAGCTGAAGACGCTCGGGAGCCAGAGCGCCAGTTCCGGGAAGAATGCCAGCAGCGCGAGCAGGATGAACATCGACAGCACGAAGGGGAGAGCCCCTGCGATGACGGCGCCCATCGACCCGCTCTTGCGCAGGCTTTGCACGACGAAGAGGTTGAGCCCGACCGGCGGCGTGATCAGGGCGGCCTCGACCAGTACGATGATGATGATGCCGAGCCAGATCGGATCGTAACCGAGAGCGAGCATGATCGGCGTGACGATCGGGATCGTGGTGATCATCATGGAGAGTGTCTCCATGAAGCAGCCGAGCACCAGATAGAAGATGACGATGATCAGCAGCATCCATCCCGGCGAAAGCCCCAGGCCCGTGATCGAGCTGGTGATCGCGTCCGTGAGGCCGGTGGCCGACATGATGAAATTCAGGAAGGCGGCGCCGATCACGATCAGCATGATCATCGCCGTCGACCTCATCGTTCCCTCGACCGCCTCGCGCAGCATCGTCCATGTCAGACGGCGGAACCATGCCGCGAGAATGAGCGCACCCAGCACACCGAGAGCGGCAGCCTCCGTGGGCGTGGCGAGACCGGCATAGATCGAGCCCACGACGAGGAGGAAAATTCCAAGCGGCGGCGCAAGATGGATCAGGCTCTTGAAACGCTCGCCCCAGGTGGCCCGAATCTTGTGCCCGCCCCAGGACGGCTTTGCGATACAGCTCGCCACGATCACCAGCATGAACAGACTGGCCATCAGGATGCCTGGGATGATGCCGGCGAGATAGAGTTTAGGCACGGACGAGTTGGTGAGGACACCATAGATCACGAGATTGATCGAAGGCGGAATGAGAATGCCGAGGGTTCCACCCGCCGCGAGACTGCCGAGAAAGAGCGGCTCGTTGTATCCGTAGCGCTTGATCTGCGGGATTGCGACCGTGCCGACTGTCGCAGCAGTGGCGACGCTCGATCCGGAGGTTGCCGAGAACAGGGTGGAGGCTCCGATATTCGCATGCATCAAGCCGCCGGGGAGCCAGGAGAGCCAAAGGCTCATCGCACTGTACATTCGTTCAGCGAAGCCGGCCCGCAGCAGAATCTCTCCGAGCAGGATGAACAGAGGCACCGCCACCATCAGGAATTCGTTGTTCGTGCTCCACGCCAGCTCGCCGATGGCCCGCGTCAGGGGCAGCATGGAATAGAGGGGATCCAGGATCAGTCCGAGCACCCCGAGAGCGGCGCCGACGGGAATGCTCAGACCGATGAGGACGAGCAGGAGGATCAGTGCAGTGGCAACCATATCGCTTTAACCCTTCACCATGCGCTCGCCCGCGGCGGCTTCTTCTTCGGCTTCCTCCTGAGTCGAGCGGACGCCGGCGATCGCCTTGAGGTCATCGATCCTGCCCGTGACCAGCGCCCACGAGGCCCGCACCAGCATGAGAGCCAAAACCAGGCACATCCAGATCAGGCCCAGCAGCCAAAGCCCCTGCGGGATGTAGAGCGGCGTCGCCAAGGGCGTGTTGGCAGCGGAGTTCTGCACCCAGGAGGCGGCAACGACGTCGTAGGCATAGAAGGTCATCACGACCAGGAAGATCCCGAGCGTCACGAGGGAGAGCCAATCCAGGACGGCCGATACGCGAACGGGCAGGTGCTGATAGAGCACGTCGACACGCACATTGGCGCGCTGGAGGGTCGCAAAGGCGAACGCCCAGGATGTGCTGATCGCGAAGGCGTAACTCGACAACTCGTCGGCGCCGCCGGTGCTGAAACCGAAGAATTTCCGCACGATGACGTCGAAGGAAATCAGCAACACGCTGCCGATCGTCAAAGCGCCGCCAAACCACACGGCCCAGCGCGACATGTGCTCGGCTGCGTTTAGCAGGCTGCCGAGAAGGGAAGGTCGTATCGTCGGTGCCATGATTCTACCTTTACCTGCACGCAAACTGCCGCTTCGAGCCAGAGGCTAGCCGGCTCAAGGGCAGGAACAGGCGCGCCGGATCTGCTGCAGATCCGGCACGCCTTTCGCGTTACTTGGAGACCGTGACGTTCAGAGTCTTACCGATCGTGTCATTGAAGCTCTGCACGCATTCGGCCGAGCAGCGCGCCGCCCATTTCGGCAGGATGGATTCCTGCAGCGCCTTCTGAAGAAGGGCGCGGTCGGCATCGCTCGGCTGAACCAGCTTCATCTTGCCCTTGACGGGCAAAGTGCAGGCATCCGAGCCCGTGTTGCAGTCGTAACCCTGCTGGGTCTGCTCGTCGGCAGCCTTCCAGATGTCGTCCATCAAAGTCTTGATGTTCGTCTGGATGAACTCCTGCACCTTGGGGTCGAGCTTGTCCCAGGTCGCCTGGTTGACAGCGTGGATCTGCTGATTCCAGTTGATCGGGAGCGCGTAGAGGTGGGTCGAGACTTCGTACCACTTGGCCGAATAGCCCGAAAGCGAGCCGGTGATGGCGCAATCGACGACCTTGTTCTGCAGAGCCGGTACCACTTCGCCGAAGGCCATCGTCACGCTTGAACCGCCGAAGGCCTCGACGAATTCGGCCTGGGTGCGGCTGCTGGTGCGAACCTTCTTGCCCTTGAGATCGGCAAGGCCGTTCACCTCGGCGTTGCAGAACAGAACCTGCGCCGGATAGGTGGAGATACCCAGGAGCTTGACCCGCGAGCCTTCCCCATAGAATTTCGCGTAGACGGGTTCGAAGGCTTCGGTGACCTGACGCGCCGTGTTTACGTCGGGCGCGAGACCCGCGAGGTCGATTGCCTCGTTGATCGGATTGTCGCTGGCGAAGTAGGACAGCGTCGCCGTGCCGAACGGGATGACGCCCTGGGACATCAGGCGAAGAATTTCAGGCCCTTTGAGGCCCATCTCGTTGAAGCCCTTGATCTCTGCGGTAACCTGCCCGTTCGAGCGCTCGGGGATCGTCTTCGTCCAGAACGGCTTCTCGAAATCGTTATAGGCCGTGAGATTGCTGAGGCCCCCGACGATCCGAAGATGGGTCTTCGGCAGATCCTGAGCCAGCGCCGCGCCAGAGAGGCTGAGCAGAGCTGCGGCTCCGACGGCATAAGCGAATCTTTTCATGATGTGTCATCCTCTGGTTCAGTATTGCTGCTGAGCGAAGACACATGCAGGTCGGACGAAGCGTCTCTATCCGTCTCCGACTTCCAGAGACGTCGGGCGATCACCGGGAAACCGGTGTCGCGCAACCGCGCTTTGCGTTCTGAGCCTAGCCGTCATTCCTCAGCCTGGTCATATTGCATCCTAGGAACCTTCGGCTTGTCTATTCGTATGTTTTAATAGGGGATATAAATTCTATTTATATCCCCTTGGCGCTCTGCCCCCGGTACGCACGGCGACTTCCTGAGCGAGCATGGCGACCGACCGCATGGAACGGCTTTCTAGGCCATCGATCCAGCTTGCGGTAAAGCTCAGATCCGGAAGCGGATCGCTCTCCACATCGAGGATCTGCAGTTCGCCGGAAGCGAGCTCCCGGTCAAGGAACACCGGGGTGATCACGGCGGTTCCGATGCCGTCCATGGCCATGCGCACAATCATCGAAACGGATGCGCTGCCGTACATCCGTGGTGTCCTCACTCCGGCACGCATGAGCATATCCCGCACCACGCGGTAAGGGCTGCTGCTGGACGGATGCGTGATGATCGGCCTGTCTGCGATACGTTCCATCGTAACGCGCCCGCCCCCAAGCTGCAGCATCGGACTGGCTACCCACGAGAGAGAATAGGTGCAGAGCGGCAGGTTCTCGACGCGCTCCTCCAGGACAGGCCCCATCAGGAATGCAAGATCGATCAGCC
>DASRWK010000002.1:0-5534 GCA_035776715.1 Microvirga sp. | reverse complement strand
CAAAGGATGAGCAGCGGCTCTTTGGAGGGATTCGCGGAATATAACCTTAAGTCACAACGTTACTCCCGTTACCGTGAACAGGCGCGCGCAAGCCGTACAACGTTGAGGGACGGACCTGATGACAAGCGAGAACCAGACTTTCCACGTCGCCCTGGAATCTCCTGCCTCATCGGCGTTCGGCGGCGCAGCTCCCGTCGAAGCGCAGCTGACCTTGCGCCAGGTCATCGACCGCTTCGCCGCCCTGCACCCGCACCATCCGGCGATCCTCTCATCGGGTTTTGCCCCTCTGAGCTACCGGGATCTGCAGGACCGGCTGGATGAGGTCCGCACCCGCCTCCGCCAAGGAGGCTTCGCGGCCAGCGCGCGGATCGGGGTGGTGCTGCCGAACGGGCCGGAAGCAGTGCTCGCCATTGTCGCCGTCGCCTGTGCGGCTGTGGCCGTTCCGCTCGATCCCAGGCAGATTTCCGCCGAGCACGATCGTCTCCTCGAGCTTCTCCGCCTGGACGCCCTCCTGGTCCTGCGGGACGGCTCTCCCGAGCTGCGGCTTGCGGCCGAGCGACGGCACCTCGCCCTCATCGAGGCCGCGCCCGACGGGAATGGCAGGCTTGGCCTGACCCTGGACGTTCCGGCCTCGGCCTCCCCCGCCCCTGACAGCGACCCCGCACCCCACAGCCCGGCCTTTATCCTGCAGACCTCCGGCACGACCGGACGACCGAAGCTGATTCCCTTCAGTCACGCCAACATGCTGGCGGCGGCGGCCCGGCTCCACGCCTGGTTCGGGCTCACGCCCCAGGACCGCTGCCTGAGCGTGTCGCCGCCCTACTACTCCCATGGGCTGAAGGTGACGGTGTTCACGCCCCTGCTCACCGGCGGGAGCATCGCGATTCCGGCGAGCGCCGCCGCGGTCGATCTGGCCGAGTGGTTCGGCACGCTCCGCCCGACCTGGTACTCGGCAGGCCCCACGCTCCACCGTGCCGTGCTGGACAAGGCCAAGACGATTGCGGATGCCGCCGCGGCACACGCCCTTCGGTTCATCATTTCGGGCGGTGCGCCGCTCCCCTGGGCGGTGCGCGAGGAGCTGCAGGCGAGCCTGAAGGTGCCGGTCTTGGAGCATTACGGTTCCAGCGAAGCCGCGCAGATCGCCGCCAATCTCCCATTGCCGGGGCCGAACAAGCCGGGGACATGCGGCGTGCCCTGGCCGGGCACGGTTGTCATCGTCGACGATGCAGGGCATCCGCTGCCGCATGGCACGCGCGGCGAGGTCTGGGTCCGCGGCCCCACGGTGATGGCCGGCTATCTGGATGATCCTGAGCTCAATCGGCACGCTTTCGTGGAAGGCTGGCTGCGCACGGGCGATCTCGGCAGCCTCGACGAGGACGGCTTTCTCTCCATCCACGGGCGTCTGAGCGAGCTGATCAACCGGGGGGGCGAGAAGGTTTCGCCCGTCGAGATCGATCATGCGCTCCTGCACCATCCGGCGGTGGCCGAAGCGGCGGCCTTTGCGGTTCCTCACCCGCGCTACGGCGAGGATGTCGCCGCGGCGGTCGCCCTGCGTCCCGGCGCCTGCCTGCAGCCCGCGGACCTCCGCCAGTTCCTCGGGGACAAGCTGGCGCTCTACAAGATCCCGCGCAGCATCCTCATCCTGGACCAGCTGCCCAAGGGCGTCACGGGCAAGATCCAACGCCGGCAGCTGGCGAACATTCTCGCGGCGGGTGCGGGCCCGGCCAGGACCCCGCCGGCTCCGGCGGTCAGCCCGCACCTGGCGATGATCGAACGCGAACTGCTGGGGATCTGGCAAAGGCTGCTCAAGCGGGACGACCTGACCTGCGATGACGACTTCTTCGAACGTGGCGGCGACTCCCTGCTGGCCATCGAGATGCTGCTGGAGATGGAGAAAGCCGTAGGCCACCCGCTTCCGGCCTCCCTCCTGTTCCAGGGCGAAACCATCCGCCTCCTCGCGCCGAAGATCGCCCAGCGGGTGAGTTGTCCGGAAGGTCCCTGTGCCGTGTTCAATGCCGGCGGGGACCAGCCTCCGCTGTTCTTCTTCCTTCATGACGATCTGGATCTCGGCAGCTTGCTGGTCCGGCGGCTGGTGCATCTGCTGCCGCCGGACCAGCCGATTGTCCTGATCGAGCCGCACGGGGCGCGCGGCGGACCCGTTCCTCACTCGATCGAGGAGATGGCGTTGGATCGCCTGCAGCTGATCCTCGCGGGGCAGCCCACCGGGCCGTACCGGATCATCGGCTCATGCAAGGGCGCATTGATCGCGTTCGAGGTGGCGCACCGTTTGTCGCGTTCGGGCCGCACGGTTGAGTTCGTGGGATTGGTCGATGTCCCCACCGCCAGCGCGCACCCGTCCATGCAGGCCGTCCTCGCGCTGATCAACCGGGTCGCGCCGCCTGCCGGCCTGGCCTGGGCCTACGATCAGATGAACCGGTACGAGAAGCTGCCGAAGCTGCCCTGGAGGCAGCGGCTGGCCAAAGCCAAGGCGCTGATCGCCAGGGCCCTGCGCGCCAAGGCCCGCGCCGTCCCCGACACTCCGGCACTCGCGCTCAACGCACTCTACACGCCGATCATGGCGCGCTACAGGCCCCCGCCCTTGGCCGAACCGGTGGTCTTCTACGCCGCGGAGTTCGCCGGCCGCAGATGGCGGCGCCTCAGCCCCGATCTTACGGTCGTTGAGCTGCCGGGCAGCCACAACAGCTGCATCTCAGAGGGCGCCGAGATCCTGGCCGAGGACCTGCAGCGGCGGTTCGGGGCGCAGGCCCCGGCCTCGTCCAGCCGCAGCCAACAGCCCCGGGAAACGGCGCCCGCCAAGGGGACAGGGTTCATCAAGGGATAGGGTTCACATGAGACGTCCTCATTGATTTCCCACGATTCGACCCCGCCGGCCGGAACCATGGCCGAACACGTCCGTGCGGCGGCTGTCGAGAACGACCGCGGCAGGCAGGCATCCGTCGGGCCATTGGAGCTGCCCCGAGCAGGTTACCCGGGTGCTGCACCTTGCTCCGACCATGCTCCAGCTCGTCGTGCGGTGCGATGCAAGGCGTTCATGAAGAGCCGACCGGCTATTCGTGGGGGGATCTCGCCTGGAAGCCGTTCCTCGAGCCGGAACCGTGATGAACGGGCCCACTGCGTCGGACATGTCATCGGGAGGCTCATGCCCTGGCCTCTACCGATCTCCGGATCGACTGTCTCGAAAGATAAACGCCTCAACCCCTTGAGAGAGGGTTGGTGCCCAGGAGAGGACTCGAACCTCCACGGCTTTCACCACTGGTACCTGAAACCAGCGCGTCTACCAATTCCGCCACCTGGGCATGCCTGTTCGGCGAGGCTTCGTTTACGGCGCTTCTCGGGCCGCGTCAATCACTGAAAATGCGTCCGACGCGCTTTCTTGGCGCGACGCCCCTTCACAGGGGGGCAGCGTTTGACTAGAGACAGGGCTCAATTCGTGGCCAAGTCATTGATCGGGCAAATCCTTGACTGGCCTGCCCCTTGAGCGGTCAGTCCCATGTGACCAGGAGGATTTCATGATCGGCGCCCTTCGCACGCCTGAGCAGCAAATTGTCACGGTCTTCGGCGGATCGGGCTTTCTCGGCCGCTACGTGGTCAGTCTCCTGGCCAAGCGCGGCTACCGCGTGCTGGTGCCCACCCGTCAGCCGAATCTCACGGACTTCCTGCCCATGGGCAAGGTGGGCCAGGTGCATCCGATCCAGGCCAATATCCGCCATCCCGATTCGATCAGGCATGCGGTGATGCGGGCCGACCATGTGATCAACCTCACCGGCATCCTGCAGGAAAGCGGCCGCCAGACCTTCGAGGCGGTGCATGCGGAGGCGCCCCGCCTCATCGCCGAGGCCGCCGGGAAGGCGGTGTCCTTCATCCATGTCTCGGCCCTCGGCGCCGACGCCCAGTCCGAATCGGCCTATGCCCGCTCCAAGGCGGCAGGCGAGGCCAATCTCCTGAAGGTCCGGCCGGACGCGGTGATCCTGCGCCCCTCGGTCCTGTTCGGGCCCGGCGACAATACCTTCAACCGTTTCGCGTCGCTTGCCCGCATGCTCCCGGTTCTGCCGCTGCCGGGTGCCAATACCCGCTTCCAGCCGGTCTATGCGGGCGACGTGGCCGAGGCCATCGTGCGGGCGGTGGACGGCACGGTGAAGCCGGGCATCTACGAGCTCGGCGGCCCCGAGATCCGCACCCTGGGCCAGATGATGGGATTCGTCTGCGAGGTCACCGAACGCAAGCGCGCCATCGTGCCCGTGCCGAACGCGGTCGCCCGGTTCCAGGGCACGGTCATGGGTGCGCTCGACAAGCTCACCCTCGGCCTTCTGCCGGACGAGATCGTCACCACCCACGACCAGGCGATCCTGCTCGAGACGGACAACGTGGTGTCCGAGGCCGCCATCGCCGAGGGCCGCACCCTCGAGGGAATCGGCGTGACGCCCACCACCATCGAGGCCATCGTGCCGTCCTACCTGGTGCGCTTCCGCAAGACCGGCCAGTTCGATCTCAAGCGCAATGCCGCCGCCACGACGACGGACCTGCTGGCGCCGCGATCAGGGGACGAATCCTCCGACTTCCGGCCGGAGCGGGCGTCCGGCCCGGCCGCGGTCGAGCCGCCGAGCGCGGTGAGAAACACCCACTAGGGAATCGGCTCGCTCTTTGCGGACCTCCGGTTCCGCACCATGCGCTAGCGCGCTTCGATCGACGCGCGGTCCTCGTGGCGACGCGGGATCCGCATCGCCGGATCCCGCATGAGCCGCTTGTGCAGGTGGACCATCATCGCTGCGCCGAAGATCGGGGGGATGAGGTTGAGCACCGGCACGAGAACGAGCCCCGCCAGAACGACGCCACCTGCCAGCACCGTGCCCCGGTGCTCCGAGCGCAGGCGCTTGACGTCCTCGGGCGACCAGAAGCGGCCCGCCGCCAGCTCGAAGTATTCACGGCTCAAAAGATAGGCGTTGGCCGCGAAGAACACCCCGATATTGACCCCCGGCACGAAGAGCAGGAGCAGGGCGACGAGGTTCACCGCCAGGGAGAGAGCCCCGAATCGCAGACCGTAAAGAATGGCCTTTCCGAAGGGCAGGGCCCGGCCCGGCGGATCGGCCGGATAGTCCCTGCGCTCCACCACCTCGGCCACGTCGTCGAGAAAGTAGCCCGCCACGACGGCGGAAACCGCAGGCAGAAGGTAGGCGAGCGCGACGAAGAGGCCGAAACCCGCCAGGAGAGACGCGAGAGTATCGAGGATCGGATAGGTCTCGCTCAGGCGATACCCGGAGAGGAATGCCTCGAGGAGCCGGGTCAGCCCGACCCAGACCAGCCCCAGCAGCGCCACAGTGAGGCCGATGGACTTCCATAGGATGCGCCGGAGAGCCGGGGAAAACACATCGCGGGCCGCCGCGACAACCGTCTGGATCAGCATGTCTCGTTCGTCTTTCTGGAGCATCGGACGCGAAGGCAGATTCCCCTCCGGGCCCGCCCGATGCCCCTCGTTAAGATGGTGCCGCCTCGCCGGAGGAGGCGTGGCCTTTACT
>DASRWK010000001.1:0-2973 GCA_035776715.1 Microvirga sp. | reverse complement strand
CCTGTTCGCGCGCCGGCGGATTGTCCGGCGCCAGAAGCACGCTCTCGACCTGAAGGTTCGGGTAGACATCGTCTCCCTGGTTTTTCAGGAACAGCGCCCTGCGACCGTCGCTGACGAGAACCACGCCGTCATGGGGAAGCTTGAGATCCTTCTTCACGGTCATCCTCCTTGGTGACTGATCCCATTCTCGCTTCCCATTCGTTCACCCTGCCTTGATCTAGATCAGGTGCGGGGCGCTCCGTGGCTTGACCTCTCCGGCATTTGCCGTCACGACGGACGCCCCGATCACGCTCACACGGTGACGAACCATGCGCTTTCCGAAATCTCTCGCACTCGCCACATTGTGTCTCATGGGCACCGCGTCGGTTTCGGCTCAGGCGGCGGATCCGGTTTTCACCATCCTGCCCGAGAGTCCGTCCGGCTGGATCGTGACCCTCAAGGGCAACCTGCGAGCGCAACCCACCTATCCGGGCGCGGACGATCTGAGCTTCATCGGTTACCCGTCCTTCAGCCTGCGCCGCGCGGGAACGGTGGAGCGTTTCAGCGCCCCCGACGACGGATTGAGCTTCTCGTTCCTCGATGATTCGACCCTTCGCTTCGGCGCGGTCGGCCGTTTCGTAGGTGGACGCTCCCTGGACGACGACAGGCGGCTTCTCGGCCTGAACAAGATCAAGTGGGCGATCGAACCCGGCCTGTTCGTGGAATACTGGCCCGTGGACTTCCTGCGCGCCCGGGCCGAAATCCGCCACGGCATCAACGGGCACGATGGCTTCGTGGCCGATCTCGGTCTCGACGCGGTGCAGACCTTCGGCGCCTTCACCCTTTCGGCGGGCCCGCGGCTGTCGCTCGGCGACAGCGAATTCACGCGTACCTATTTCGGCGTGACGCCCGTGGAGGCCGCCCTGAACGGACAGGTGGAGGCCTACCGTCCCTCCGGAGGCATCACGTCGGTCGGGGCGACCGCGAGCGCGTCCTACGTCTGGTCGGAGCAATGGACGACGACGGCTTTCGTGTCCTACAAGCGCCTGGTGGGCGACGCGGCGGACAGCCCGATCGTTCGAACCTTCGGGTCCGAGAATCAGGTCGGCCTCGGCCTCACGGCGTCTTATTCCTTCGGCATCGGCCGGTAGACAAGAGCACGGCGCCTGAGGCTCCCTAGAGCCCCACGCGCCGGTTTCTTCTCAGGACGTCAAGCTGCGAGATTGGCGGATTGCGGGGTCTCGCCGCGATAGATGCAGCCTTCCGATGAGCCGGCCATGCCGCGCTTGAGCTCGACCTCCTCGAGATTCGGGAAGCGCTCCTTCACCTTGCGCCAGATATAGGTGGTGATGTTCTCGAGCGATGCGAGACCGATCTCGTCCTGCTTGAGGTCGAGGTTCGCGTGGTCGAGACCCGTTCCGTGATTGCCCTTCAGCTCCGTGATGTAGTTCTCGACGTCATAGAGGTTGACCGGCCACCCATAGACCTCGTCGACCGGACCGCCGAAGGTCAGCCGCGCAATGAAGGTGTGCCCATGGAGCCCCGAGTAGGGATGCACCGAATGGGCGGCTTCGAACGTGAACTCGCAGTAGGTTTTCATCGATCATGCTCCAGCTGATGGTGAGATTGACCGCTCGCGTCAGGCGACTTCCACTTTTCGCCGCTCCGGCGTGAGCGTGTGAACGAGTTCGGAGGCAGGCTTGGGCTTGCCGAAATAGTAGCCCTGCACCTCGGTGCATCCGGCTGCCGTGATCTGAAGGAATTGATCCTCCGTCTCGACGCCTTCGGCGACGGTCGACATGCCGAGGCTCGCGCCCAGTCCCGCGATCGAGCGCACGATGGCCAGGCAATCCGCGCGCGAGGAAAGCTCGCGCACGAAGCTCTGGTCGATCTTGATCTTGTCGAAGGGAAAGCTGCGCAGATAGCTGAGCGAAGAATAACCCGTGCCGAAATCGTCCATGGCGATGCGCACACCCATGCGGCGCAGCTGATGCAGCGTCGCGACGGTCAGGTCGTTATCCTGCAGCAGAACGGATTCGGTGATTTCCAGCTCCAGGCGCTCGGGGGCCAAGCCGGAGCGCGTCAAGGCGCGGCTCACGCTCTGCACGAGCGTCTTGTTCCGGAACTGCACAGGCGAGAGATTGACCGCGACCTTGATTCCCTTCGGCCACGCGGTGGCGGTGAGGCAGGCCTCCTCCAGCACCCAGTCGCCCAGAGAGGAGATCAGGCCTATGTCTTCGGCAACCGGAATGAAATCGCCGGGCGAGATCATGCCGCGCTCGGGATGTCGCCAGCGCAGCAGCGCCTCGTAGCCTCCGATTTGGTTGGCGCGCACATCGACCTGCGGCTGGAAATACAGCTCGAACTCGCGGTTCGCGAGAGCCTTGCGCAGATCAATTTCCAGGGAGCGTCGGGCCTGCAGTTCCGCGTCCATCTCCGGCTCGAAGAAGCGGTAGGTCGCGCGACCGTCGGCCTTGGCGCGGTAGAGCGCAAGGTCGGCCTGCTTGAGGAGCTGATCGGGCGACAGGTTACCCTCGGAGGCGACGGCGATGCCGATGCTGGTGCCGATCACGATTTCCTGCCCCTCGAGGTCGTAGGGCATGCTCACGGTTTCGACGATGCGCATGGCGAGGGCTGCGCAGTCCTGCTGATCGTCGATGGCGAGCTGCAGGATGGCGAACTCGTCGCCGCCTAGGCGCGCAACCACATCCTGCGGCCGGATGCAGCTGCGCAAGCGATCGGCCACGAGCTTGAGGAGAGCATCGCCCGTCTCATGGCCGAGGGAGTCGTTCACGTCTTTGAAGCGGTCGAGGTCGAGGCAGAGAACCGCCATCTTCAGCCGCTCGCGCCCGGTCTCTTCGAGAGCATGCTCCAATTGCTGTCGGAAGAGCACCCGGTTGGCGAGATCGGTGAGCGCATCGTGATGGGCCATGTAGGCAATCTGCGACTCGGCCTGCCTACGCTCCGTGATGTCCTCATAGGTTGCCACCCAGC